>CAZUUR010000161.1:0-4918 GCA_964622815.1 uncultured Oscillospiraceae bacterium
GCATAGGCAGCTCCTTATGCAGCGCTATGGCTTTTTTATAGAAGGCAATTATGCTGCCCGTACTCTTTAGATCGTCTTCCACGTTTATCTCTCGATAATTCGCATTGAGCTTTATCCATGGCTTAGGCGCAAGCGTAAAGCCCGCGTTGCGCGAGCCGGACCACTGCATTGGCGTGCGCGCGTTGTCGCGGGTCATTTTGTTTATCACTTTCTTTGCGATAAACGCCGGCAAATGCATCATGCCCTGCAATGCCTTAAAAGCGCTGAACGCTTCGCAGTCGCGCCAATCGGCCATATCGGAAAAATCGCAGTCGGTCATGCCTATTTCCTGCCCCTGATATATAAACGGCGTGCCGCGCAGCGTCATATTCATGAGACAAAGCGTTTTCGCACTCTCACGGCGGTATTTTTTATCGTCAAGGAAGCGCGACACCTCGCGCGGCTGATCGTGATTGCTAAGGTAATTACCCACCCAGCCGTCCTTTTCGCACATAGCCGTCTGCCAGCGAATAACGGTTTTTTTAAAATCCATAGGCGTAAAGCGGTAAAATTTTCTAAAATCAAATTTGCCAAGCGGCCCAAGTCCAAGACTCGGGAGGTCGAAGTTGAACATCATCAAAAGCTCGTTTGAGGCGTCGCTTGAATAAAGCGGCGTATCGTCTATGCCCACCATAACGCCCTCGCCCACGGTGAATAGATCGTATTTGCCAAAAACGGCTTCGTTAAGCTCCTTTAGATAATCGTGTACGCCCGGAAGCGAACATATATGCTCGCTGGGGAACTGAAGGCCTTTTTTAGGCAGCTTGAGATCAGAGCCTGCCGCGCAGCCCGCGTCCGGCAGTCCCTTAGTCTTTTTTATTGTGTTCACAACGTCTATGCGGAAGCCCGCAACGCCCTTTTCCACCCAGAATAGAAGCTGCTTTTTCATCTCCTCGCGCACGGAGGGATTATCCCAGTTCAAATCGCACTGCTGCGGCGCAAAGGACGTGAGGTAATACTGCCCGCTTTTTTCGTCCTTGCTCCACGCGCTGCCGCCAAAGAAGGAAAGCCAGTTATTGGGCGGCTCTTTGCCGCCTGACTTGCCATCCTTAAAATAATAATAATCGCGATAGGGCGAGTTTTTATCCTCAAGCGCCTTTTGAAACCATTGGTGCTTATCGCTCGTATGATTGGGCACGAAATCCATAAGTATGCCTATGCCTAATGCCTTCGCGGCGGACACAAGCTCCTCAAAATCCGCCATGTCGCCAAACTCCGGATTTATGCTGTAATAATCGGATATATCGTAGCCGAAATCAACGCCCGGGGACATATATATGGGCGATAGCCAAATAAGGTCAACGCCAAGCTCCTTTAGATAGTTGAGCTTCACTATAACGCCCCTTAGATCGCCTATGCCGTCGGCATTGGTATCGTAAAAAGAGCGCGGCCAAATTTGATACACAACCTTTTCGCGCAGCGCGCGGTTTTTTTCGTTTGCCATAAAAACGTCCTCCTGCGTCACGCCATGAACGGGTTTGCGAAATAAATATTCGTCACAAACTGATCGAGCAATATTAGTATGCCGAGCACCGCCACATACACGGCAAAGCACGTGAGCTTTCTTTTTGAAATGAGCTTTATCATAAACCGTATGGCGAAATAGCCGCTTACGCCCGCCGCCACAAGGCCTATTAGCGCCACAAATATGCTCACGTCGCCCGTGCCCGCCTTTATGAGGTCTGGCAGCTCGAGCACACACGAGCCGAGTATTGCCGGTATCGACAAAAGGAATGAAAATTCCGCCGCATCGTCCTTTTTAAGGCCGAAAAACCTAGCGCCCGATATTGTTGAGCCGGAGCGCGAAACGCCGGGGAATATGGCAATTCCCTGCATAATGCCCACGCCCACGCCCTGCAAAACGCTCATGCGCTCAATAGTGCCGCGGTATTTAACCCTTCTTGAGCTGTGCTCGGAACGCTTGGCGTTGCGCTTGGCCGCCCATTCGCCTATAAGCAGGAAAATGGCGGTGAGTATGAAGCCGAAGCCGAGGTAATTCCCCTCAACAAATGCGTTTGTAAACACCTTTTTAAACGCGAACCATATACCGGCCGTAACTATCGTTGAGATAACGAGAAGCAGCACCTTCTTTTGAAACGGGTGCTTTATCATTTCCCATATAGATTTTCTATACACCACAAAAACCGCTATGAGCGTGCCCACATGCACCATCACGGTGAAAAACATCGCGCCCTCGTCTATGCCGAAAAGCTTCTGCAAAAGCACCATGTGGCCCGAGCTCGACACCGGCAAAAACTCCGTAAGCCCCTGAATAAGCCCTAATAATATCGCTTGAAATATGGACACTGTGACCCTCCAAAGTTAACATTCTATCAACTATATTCTATGCTTAAATAGAAATAATAGCAAGAGCGCCATTTGTTCATTTGCTAAAGAAGCAAAAATATGTTATTGTGTATGATGAATTATTATGGAGGGAAGCTTATGGCAAGAAGCAAATTCCGGGTGGCACGCCGCTCGATATGGTATGTGATACGCACGCTTTTGATAATCACGGCTATAGTATCGCTGTGCCTTGGTGTGTTTGTCACTGCGATGCATGTAAGCAATCTCTATATACTCGCCACCGAGGGACTGCCCCTTCGCGCCGAGTGCATACTCAAGGACGGCGACGTTTTATCGCTGAGCGAATATTTTACGGGCGAATTTATTGAGAACGACACTTATTTATATAAAGGCCTCTATTCAGGCTTTACGGTAAGCTCATTTGACTATCGCGTCGAGGTGGAAAGCATATCCGTGCTGCCGTGGAACACACGCGCCACAATGCAGATTGTGGACGAGATGGCCTCCCTGTCGGCCACCGCAAACGACAAGTCAGACGGCTCGGCCAAGCTTGACATTCCCGCATGGACGCCCGCGCGCTACATAGTTTCCTTCACAAAGGAAGGCTCGCGCTGGTATATAAGCGCGCTCACGCTCATAGAGGAAAACCCCGTGCAAGCGCCAAAGCCCACGCCGAACATGAGCCTTATCACTCAAACAGACGATGCCAAATAAGCTTTTTTGCGGCAAGCTGCCGCCCGTGCTCCTCGCGCCCATGGCAGGCGTTACGGACGCGCCGTTTCGCGAGCTTTGCGTTTCTTTCGGCGCTGATTTGACGTTTAGCGAAATGGTCAGCGCGAAGGGGCTTTTTTATGGCGGAGGCGCGTCCGGCGAGCTGACGGCGGCGTCCGACCGTGAAACCCGCCTTGCGGTGCAGCTTTTCGGCTCTGAGCCGGAGCTGATGGCGGATATGGCCAAGCGTCTTGAGCAGCGAATGGGCGATAAGCTTGTATTGATTGATATAAACATGGGCTGCCCCGCAAGAAAGATAGTGGCAAATGGCGAGGGCAGCGCACTGATGCTAAACGTATCGCTCGCGTCGCGAATAATTTGCGCCGTAAGCAGGGCGGCGAGCGTGCCTGTGAGCGTCAAATTTCGCAAGGGCTTTGACGACGCGCATATAAACGCGGTCGAATTTGCAAAAATGGCGGGGGAGAGCGGCGCTAGCCTTCTTGCCTTGCACGGGCGCACGCGCGAGCAGCAATATTCAGGCAGCGCCGATTGGGATATAATAGCCGCCGCGAAGTGCGCGTCGAGCGTGCCGCTTATAGGCAACGGCGATATTTTTTCCGGCGCGGACGCGGTGAAAATGCTTAAATATACCGGCTGCGACGGTGTTATGGTGGCGCGCGGCGCTATGGGTGCGCCATATATATTCAAGGAGATAAAAGCCGCGCTCGCGGGCGAGGAATATGTTCCGCCCACGGCGCACGAGCGCGTTTCATTAGCAAAAGCGCACGCCAAACGCCTTTTGGAGCTAAAGGGCGACGGCGCGATAATTCAAATGCGCAAGCACGTTTCATGGTATCTAAAAGGGCTTAGCGGCTCGAGCGCTGTGAGAGCCAAGGCTAACGAGATTAAATCGCTCGCGGAATTATTTGATTTGCTGGATGAGTTTGATGGGGAAAGCGGGCATCCATTGTGGAGGCTGTAACCCCTAGCTCACCCGCAGCGGCCAAAGTATATGCCAGGAGCTGCCCTTCGCCCCGCTCACGCGCAAGCGGCTTTTGGGCGAAAACCGAGCGGCGGAGCAAGCCCCAGCCCCGCGCGGGTCGCGCCGTTCTCGCCAAATTTCTGCATTTTCGCTATTGCTTTTTTTTCAAACATGTTGTATCATATTTAAGCTGTCAAGCACGGGGATATAGCTCAGTTGGTAGAGCGCTGCGTTCGCAATGCAGAAGTCAGGGGTTCGAGTCCCCTTATCTCCACCAAATAAAAACAGACCCCTTTAGGGGTTTGTTTTTATTTTGCGGAGTTATAGCTAAAGGGACTCGAAGGGTCGGCCGCAACGCGGCAAAATCGCGCCAGTGACGCGATTTTAGACCCCGGGTAGCGAAAGAAGCGACCGCACGCGCTGCCGCGAAGCGCAAGCGTGCAGCGTATTGAGCGGAGAGTCCCCTTATCTCCACCATCGAAAAGCGCCTATTTCTAGGCGCTTTCGTCATTTTTGCAAGTGCCAAAAACACATTTTCTAACACATTTACTGTTTTGTAAGCTCCTTCACCACCGTATGATACTCTCCCGTCGCCGCGAGATACACAAGCACCGCATTCACGAAATTCAGTGCGAAATTTTCCCACGAGAAGCCGACGAATATCAATGCGACTTCAAGCAGCGCGAGGGCGATAATGTAAGTGATTAGTCTTAGACAGCCAATGTAGTCATATAGCTTTCTTAACCCCGCAACGACCGCTTGCTTGTCTGCCTTGCTGTGAGTCTGCTTGAGCATCTTACCCGCAAGAGTGTTAAGCGCAGTATCGGAAACGTGATGCCCCTTTGTTAGTTTAAACTCCTGCTTCATAAGCTCAAGAGC
>CAZUUR010000162.1:0-4914 GCA_964622815.1 uncultured Oscillospiraceae bacterium
AAAATGAGCTTAAAAAGGAGCAGGAGGAGAATAAAAGGCTCAAATCGCTTCTGGACTACACGGAAGCAACGCCCGATTACACCTATGTTACCGCCGTTGCGATAGGCAAAAATCAAGGTATATGGTTTAGCACCTTCACAATAAATGCCGGCCGCAACCGCGGCATAGAAAAGGATATGGCGGTTGTAAACGCATCGGGCCTTGTCGGCCGGATAACGGACGTTGGCGCAACATGGAGCAAGGTGACGGCCGTTATCGACTCGAGCGCCAATGTGGGCGTAATGGTGGAGCGCACGCGCGATAACGCCATGCTTCGCGGCGCGCTCGACCCCACCAAGAGCGCGTTTATGGAGCTTTATCTCCTGCCCTCCGGCTCGGACCTTGTGCCTGGCGACCTCATAGTTACAAATGGACTTGGCGGCGTATACCCAAAAGGCATAACCGTTGGCAAGGTATCGGAGGTGGTAAAGCAGGTGGAGGGGCAATCGAGCGTGGAGGTCAACGCCATAATTGTCCCAACGGTGGATTTTACGCACATTGAGGAAGTAATGGTGATAGTGGCCGACGATTCACTTAACGCGGGGGCGGAAGAATGAGACGCATATTCGTGCCTGTAGCGCTGCTCATAGCGCTGTATTTCGATACCATATTCTTTCAAAAATTCAATATAAACGGAATCTGTCCCGATGTTTTAATGGCTGTGATAGTGTCCATAGGCGTGCTGCGCGGCCAGCGCTGGGCAGGCCTTATAGGCGTGGGCGTGGGGCTGTTTATGGACGTGGTTTTCGGCAGACTCATTGGGTTAAATGGCATTTGCTATATGCTTGCGGGCGTGAGTGCGGGCATATTCTATAATAAATTTTATGCGGACAACGTTATTATCCCCGCCGCCGTGGCCTTTGGCGCGGCCGTGGTAAAAGGGCTCATACATGGCGTTGCGCTAAAGCTCCTGGGCGGGAATGTGGTGTTTATAACAGTACTCACTGTGTATACCTTGCCCTCGGCGCTGCTAACGGCTATCGTGTGCGTGTTGGTGCACATAGTGTTTAAACCCATGCTTGTAAGGCAGGTTAAAGCCGCGGGCAGACAGACAGCCCCGCAGGCTAAGGCCCGCATGGACTAAATATGAAAGACCTTGTCTTTCATTTACGGTTTTGAGGCTTTTGCAAGCGAAAGCCATGATAGTATTTATGAAAGGAGCGCGTCAATAATGAAAAAGCATTACGCAAGATTTATAATAGTGGCTGTATTCATTTTCGCACTGATGGGCGCGCTCGTATATCAGCTTGGCTCGCTGACGCTCGCGCAGGGCGAAACGTGGACTCAGGAGGCTGAAAAACGCACCACCCGCACCATATCAGTCAAAGGCGAGCGCGGCAGAATACTCGATAGAAACGGCGTCGTCCTTGCTTATAGCGAAACCTGCTATAATGTGGAATTTCTGCGCAACGCCGATAACCGCACCGATTACGACAGCGCCGTCTACACCGAATCCTTGATAAATGCAATCAAAATAATCGAGGCGGGCGGCGGCAAAACCATAGACACATCGTATATACGCATGGGCGACGATGGCAAGCCATATTACGATTGGGGCGTACAGTCCCAATCCTCCATACGCGCGCGCTATAAAAACTTCTGCGATGCAATGGGCTTTATTATAAACGACCCTAATATTGAGGATAAGGATCAAACCAAGTGGGATATGTCGCTTTGGCCAACGGCTGAATACGCATATAATACCCTGCGCAAATATTGGTATATTCCGGAGGAAATGCCATTTGAGGACGCGGTGAAGATAATATCCATAAGGCAGGAGGTCAATTTAAATAACTATCGCGCATACGAGCCTATCACAATAGCTTATGATGTTGGCCTAGAGGTTGTTTCCGAAATAATGATTCATAGCGACGAGCTTGTAGGGCTTAGCGTTTCACAGAGCACCATAAGGGTTTATCCGCGCGGCATGTCTGCGGCGCATATTTTGGGCTATATGAGCAAGAGCGCCACAGAGGAAATGATGAAGCCAGTGTCCGAAGGCGGACAGGGCTATTCAAACAGCGATTATGTGGGCGTTTCAGGCATAGAAGCCACTATGGAGCAGTATTTGACCGGTGCTACCGAGGAGCATCAAGGCTCGCGTGAGGTGGAGGTTAATAAAAATGGCAGCGTAATCCGCGAAATAGCTTCAACTCCCGCCAAAAACGGCGACGATGTGATACTTACCATGGATATTCAGTATCAGCAGGCAGCAGAAGCGATGCTTGAGCATTTGATAGCAAAAATAGCCGAAGCTCAAAAGGAAAAGATCACCATAGATGAAAAAGGCACTTATGCAAAAAAGACTGATGGCGACACGTCGAAAATAAAAACAGCGTCGTCTGGTGCGGCCGTCGTTATGGACGTGCACACAGGGCAGATAATAGCTATGGCATCATATCCCTCATTCGACCCCAACTGGTTCATCGAGGGCATATCAACAGAGCGCTACAGCGAGCTGTTTGACAGCCCGGAGGCCGCCGTTTCTTTGCCGATGATAAATAAAGCCACCTCGTCGCGTTATGCTCCCGGCTCGATATTCAAAATGGTAACCGGCATCGCGGGCATAGCCGAAGGCAAAATAGGCATAAACGAAACTGTTGATGATAAGGGCTTATACTATGTGCTTGACGAGGACGGCAATCAAATCAAGTCAAACCCCGCAAAATGTTGGACGGATTATCCTGAAAAGCACCAGCAGCAGGATATAGTCAAGGCCATAACAAATTCGTGCAACTATTATTTCTGCGAGGTGGCAAACCGCCTGGGCATAAATCTGCTAGATGAGTGGTCGGGCAAATTTGGCCTCACCAGCAAGACGGGCATTGAGCTTACAAATGAGTCCACGGGCATAATCGGTGGACAGGACGTGCTTTTTGATAACACTCAGCGCACCGATAAGGGCGAATTGAATTTGGACGCGCAGAAAACGAGCCTTCCGTGGCTGGTGTACAGGCATATATGCGCTAAATTAAAGGAATATCTCACTATCCGCACCATGGAGATAGACGATGAGGCCGTTAGGCGCTGTGCGCTCAAAATAATGGAGCTTCAAGACGGTTCGCTCGAAAATAAGGGCTCGGACATGCGCCGCATAATGAGCGAGGAGCTTGGCATACCCGAGGGCGCGACCATAGTGCAGCCGTGGGTAAGCGAGCTTATGTCGCTCTTGAGCGAAATCCAATGGAAACCGACGCTCACCATTCGCTCGGGCTTTGGTCAGGGCACGTCGCTTGTGACACCGGTGGCAATAGCCCGCTATGTAAGCGCCATAGCTAACGAGGGCACTGTGTATGACGTGCATATAGTGGATAATGTAGTAAGCCCTGAGGGCGATATAGTCAAGCAGGTGGAGCCGAGCGTATATTCAAAAATAGATATTGACCCCGCTATCTGGGCGGCTGTTAAGGAAGGCATGCGCGGCGTGGTTTCGCCTGAGGACGGCGGCACGGCGGCGGACGCCTTCAGCGCTGACTTTTATAATAGATACGGCGGCTATATAAGCGGCAAGACCGGCACGGCGCAGGTAGGCACAAACACGATAGACATAGAGAATACGTCGTGGTTCGTCACTTACGCGCCAAGGGAAAATCCTGAGATAGCCATAGTCGTGTGCATACCCAACGGCCTTAGCGGCAAGTCGAGTGCGCCGGGCGTTGAGGAGCTGCTCACTTATTATTTCAATCGTCAGGAACAGGTTGCCCCGGAGAACCTCGCAGGGATCAACGAGATGATACCGTAATATTTGCCTTATTTTGCAAGTTGCGCTATAATCGAACTATATTTATTCTGGAGGATATAAAAATGTTTGTGAACCCAGACAGGGTAGCGTTCACGTTGTTTGGACGCGACATATATTGGTATGGCGTGCTCATGGCCGTGGGCATAATAATCGCCGTTTTGCTTGCGATGCGGGAGGGCAAGCGTAAGAAGCTTCCGCAGGATACCATAATTGATCTTTGCCTTGTGATAATACCGTTTGGTATAGTGGGCGCAAGGCTCTATTATGTGCTTTTCGAGATAGAAAACTACATTTCAAACCCCATAAGCATACTCTATATTTGGGAAGGCGGCCTCGCGATATACGGCGCGGTGATATTCGGCCTTATAGGTGCGCTCATATATGCAAAAAAGAAAAAAATTCGTTTCTTGCGCCTTGTGGACTGCATAGCGCCGGGTTTGGTGCTCGCGCAGGCGATAGGCCGCTGGGGCAACTTCTTCAATCAGGAAGCCTTTGGCAATCCCGTAACGAACGAGGCGCTTTTGTGGTTTCCCATGGCTGTTCGCATAGACGGCATACATTATTTTAATGGCGAATTGTGCGCCAATCCATATCATCTTGCAACGTTTTTTTATGAATCGCTTTGGTGTGTGCTTATATTCATAGTGCTTTGGACTTTACGCAAAAAGTTCAAGCATGACGGCGATTCATTCCTGCTATACGGCCTGCTCTATAGCTTTGAGCGCGCCATAGTCGAAGGGCTAAGGGGCGATAGCCTTTACCTTATTCAACCCGACGCGGCCGGCTTAGGCGGCGTTCGCGTATCGCAGCTATTGAGCGCCGTCGCGTTTATGGTGCTGCTTGCGTTTTTCATAGTGCGTTTTATTAAGGAAAAGAAAGAGGGCAGGCTAATGTGGCCGTCTCCGCTCGCGGTTTGCGATGAGGGTGGCGCTGATAAGGAAGCGGACGACGCCGCTGACGATGCAAACGCACACTCACACGATCAAATTTCGGACGCCGTTGAGGCGGACGATGAAGCTGCTGAAGATAACGATGAAAAGCAGGAGGGTGAAGAGGAGTTTGCTGAGTTTGCCGAGCTGCATGACTTTGCCGAGACTCTTGACAGCGACGCCGCCGAAGCAAAAAGCGAGGAC
>CAZUUR010000163.1:0-4902 GCA_964622815.1 uncultured Oscillospiraceae bacterium
GTATTTAAGACGCTTTTGAAGGCCGGCAAGGCGCTTGCGGCCGCCTATTTTGCACGTTGTGCCAGGCGGGCAGTTATAAAAAAGCCATTGCGCCACGTCCGGCAGCACGCGCACACAGCCGTGCGAGGCGCGGGTGTTAAGCTCGTTATAGGTTTTTCTGGACATGGTTTTATGCGTGCCCTCCGGCGAGGAGAACAATATTGAATGAATATACACGCAGCGCGCTATCTGCGACCAATACATGGCGTATGAATTAAACTCGATAAAATAGCCCGCGCGCTCCTTGAGGTGGCCGAGCGGGAATGTGCCCGAAAAGGTTGCAAAGCCAGTCATGCCGGTGGAGCATACGCTTTGGAGCACTATTTTGCCGCTTTCGCGTTCGCGGACGAATATGAGCTGGTTGGTGAGGTCTATATCTATTATATAGCGCTGCCTATCCGTGTTTTCATAATCGACCTGACTTGTGTAGCCGGGCAGCACGACCGCCTTGGCCGGGCGTGGGGCTAAGGCGAAAAGTATCAGTATCGACAATGTAAGGCAGAGTGTTCTCAAAAGGCTGTAGCGCAATATTACCACCTAAAATAATGTGTAGTGCGCAAAAGCTTAGCAATCGCGCCGGGGGTTTTCGACAATATAATTGATTATAAATAAATATAAATGGTTTGTCAATTATGGGGCTGTGCATTATAATTGAACATAAGGGCGAATAGGCGCATGATAATCTATATGAAAGAGGACTTATTTTATGAGCATGGCAAGCGTATTTGAAGATCTTGGGAAGAAAATAGCCGAGACCGGCGCGAGCGTTATGCGCGCGGCCAAGGGGTTTACGGATACGGCCAAGCTCAACGCACAGATAGCCGAGGAGCGAAAGCTCATACATAGCCTTTATCAGCAGCTCGGCCAGCGGTATTTCGAGCTTGAGCGCCACGCCTCGAGAGATGAGTACGCCCCAGTGTGCAAGAGCATTACCGCCGCCATGGAGCGCATAGAAAGGCTTGAGGACGAGCTTAAAAGAGCCGGCGAGAAGGACGAAACGGGGAAGTAGGTAAAGGGAGAATGTCCGCGTGGCGGCGGCGGTGCGGCGGCGACGCCGCATTGGGCGGTGCGTCGCCGCCGCACCCTACGGGGGTGCGTATAGGCACCAGACGTTATGTCTTTTTCGCCCATGTCCTATTTTTTTCACATTATTTGACACATTTTGAACATTCCACTTGTAATGGCAATATAAATAGTTGTAGAATATAGCAAAGTAACCATAACTGTATAAATATGAAAGACTATGCTTTTCATTAAAGACATAGTCTTTTATTTACAGCTATGAAACTTTCGCAAACGCAAAGCTATATTATCACATTTATACCCTGTAAAAAGTCAAGCGGAGGATCGGTATATGGATCTAATGGTACGGGTGAACAAGCTCAAAAGAGGCCTGAAGGCAAAGAGCATTGCTCGCAGGTTTTCAAACGTGGTTATTTTGGTATGCACGGTGATGGCATTATCGCTGTCGATAGTGTCGATGCTTTCAAGCCAAAAGACGGCGGTCACTTCTGCGGCGCTCGCGCTTGAGGAGACTGCCAAGGTTGCCGCGATGAACGCGTCAAACGCGATAGCGCGCCGCGAGCAGATAGTTACCGATGCGGGCAGCATATTTGCCGAGGACGGCACGGACGCGCAAAAGCTGGAAAGATTTAGCGCCCGCATAGAAGCCAACGGCTTTTTCGACGGCGGCTTTGCCGATGCTTCCGGCATAGACTTGGTCTCCGGCAAGGATATTCGCAGCGAGCAGTTCTTCAGCTCCGCCGCGATGTCCAGCACAGCGTATGTAAGCTCCGTATATATAAGCGAGGGTGCGAGCGATACAAAGGACGCGTATGTGTATATAGCAAGCCCTGTGCTTAGCGACGGCAAGCTTGCGGGCGTTGCATACGCCAAGAGCGGCATTGCGTTTTTGCAGGAAATAGTAATGGGCATAACCCTTGACGATGGCGACGCTTACATGCTTGACAAGAGCGGCATGCTCACGGCGGCGGTTGACGAGACGCGCTAGATAAGGGGCATTGGCGCGGTGGCGCAGCTTGAGGCCGGTGCAACGAGCAAGGGCGTGAAGGAGCTTGCCGCGATAGAAACGCTCATGATGCGCGGCGAGAGCGGCAACGGCGAATACAGACCCGAGGGCAAGGTAAAGACCATGATGGATTCGGGCGACCTTATCCAGGGCTTTGCGCCTGTTAGCGGCACGGACGGCTGGAGCATAGCTGTGGCTGCGCCCGCCAAGCTGTTCCTCGGCGAGGTTAAATACACCATTATGATGATATGCGGCATAGCGCTGGTGCTTGCGGTTATTACGGAGTTTATAGTCAAGGGCATCACGCTCAAGATAGTAAGACCCATAGTGCTGTGCGCCGATCGCATGGAGAGCCTTGCAAATGGCGATCTGACGACGCCAGCGCCCGTCATTCGCACGAACGACGAGACAAAGCGGCTTGCAAGCAGCATGGAGATACTCGTCAAAGAGTATTCGGATATAATAAAGGATATTGTCACCGTGTGCGGCGCGCTCGCCAACAAGGATCTTACGGTAAGACCCAAGGCGGAATATGTGGGCGACTTTACGCCCATTGAAAGATCGCTCAACCACATTGTGGATACGCTTGACATGGTTATGACGCAGATAAATATTGCCTCAAACGAGGTGGATATGGGCTCTGAGGGCATAGCCGAATCGGCGCAGATACTTGCTGAAACGAGCACGGAGCAATCGCTTTTGATAACGGAGCTTACCAACACCATGCGCAATATTTCCACTCGTGCCGGCTCAAACGCACAAAGCGCCACCACCGCGTCCACCGAAACAAAGCGTGCGGGACGCAGCGTTAAGGGCGCGGCGGCGAGCATGGAGGGCATGATGCGCGCCATGAAGGAGATTAACGATAAGTCAACGGAGATAAACGCGATAATAAAGACGATAGAGGATATAGCCTTCCAAACCAATATACTTGCGCTGAACGCGTCCGTCGAGGCGGCGCGCGCTGGCGAGGCCGGACAGGGCTTCGTTGTGGTAGCGGACGAGGTGAGGCAGCTTGCCGAGCGCTCGAGCGCGGCTGCGAAGGACACCACTCAGCTTATCGAGGATACGCTGGACGCGGTGGCCAAGGGCGACAGGATAGTTAAGGAGACGGCTGATGCCATGGAGAGCGTGTTTGAAAACACGCGCAATATCGAAAAGATCGCGCAGGCCATATCGCAGTCCTCACAGGAGCAGCTAACGGTAGTGAGCGGCGCGGAGCAAAGCGTGCAGCAAATATCAGACGCGGTGACGCAAATTGCGGCGTCGAGCGAGGAGAGCGCGACCACGTCGAGGCAGCTATCGGATCAGTCCCACAGGCTTGAAGCGCTCGTGAAGGCGTTCAGGCTCGCAAGAAGCCTCAATGCGGCCAAGGACGCCGCGAACGAGGCGAGGGAGAAATAAAGTGCGGGTGCGCGCAGCGGGCGGGTCAAGACCCGCCCGCTACATTATGGGGCGGGATATATGTAGGGGACGGTCTTGACCGTCCCGCCGGAAGGACGCGAAACCAACGCGGGCGAGTTAAGACCCGCCCCTACGTTTATGGGGCGGGATATATGTAGGGGACGGTCTTGACCGTCCCGCCGTGAGGACGCGAAACCAACGCGGGCGGGTCAATAAAAACGGCCTTGAACGTTTCGCTTGACTTTATGGCGTTTGGCGCTTAAACTTTACTATAACGTTAAAATGGGAGGAATATAATGAAGGTCATATATAACGACGGCACTGTTAAGGAATGTGCTTCGGAGGAGGAATTACACGTTATCCGCCACACGGCGGCTCACGTTATGGCGCAGGCAATAAAGCGCCTTTATCCGCAGGCTGATTTCGGCTACGGTCCTGCGACCGAGAACGGCTTCTATTACGACGTGGATCTTGGCGAGACTAAGCTCACAGATGAGGACCTAGAGGCTATCGAGAAGGAAATGCGCAAGATCTGCAAGGAAAACCTTCCCATAAAGCCGTTTATACTGCCGCGCGAGGAAGCGGTTGCGCTGATGAAGGAGCGCAAGGAGAATTACAAGGTCGAGCACATAGGCGACCTTGCTCCGGACGCCATAATAAGCTTCTATCAGCAGGGCGAATATGTGGATATGTGCATAGGCCCGCATTTGACATACACAAAAGGCCTCAAGGCCTTCAAGATAACGCAGCAGTCCGGCGCTTACTGGAAGGGTGACAAGGCCAACAAAATGCTCACCCGCATAAACGGCGTCGCCTTCCGCAATCAGGAGGATCTTGACGCGCATTTGAAGCTGCTTGAGGAGGCTGCCAAGCGCGACCACCGCAGGATAGGCCGCGAAATGGATCTGTTTGCGTTCCGCGACGAAGCGCCCGGCTTCCCCTTCTATCTGCCGCAGGGCATGGTGCTTAAAAACGTGCTCATTGACTACTGGCGCGAGATACATAAAAAATGGGGCTATGTGGAGATATCCACACCTCAGATAATGAAGCGCACCCTTTGGGAGACCAGCGGGCATTGGGAGCATTATAAGGATAATATGTACACCACCAAAATAGACGATGAGGATTTTGCCGTAAAGCCCATGAACTGCCCCGGCTCAATACTCGTCTACGGGCTTTCGCCGCACAGCTATCGTGAGCTGCCCCTTCGCTACGGCGAGCTTGGCATAGTGCATCGCCACGAGCTGTCCGGCGCGCTGCACGGCTTGTTCCGCGTGCGCTGCTTCACGCAGGACGACGCGCACATTTTGCTTGCGAAAAGCCAGATAAAGGACGAGGTGGTGCGCATAACCAAGCTTATAGACGAGGTATACAATCTGTTTGGCATGCCATACACGATAGAGCTTTCCACCATGCCGGACGATCACATT
>CAZUUR010000164.1:0-1247 GCA_964622815.1 uncultured Oscillospiraceae bacterium
ACGGCGCCTTCTTTCCTCGCACCGCGGACTTCGTCGGCAATACGGCCATTGTTTACAAGGGTGAACATATCGCCATCTGGAACCTGACGGAAGAGCCGGATGTCGACGTGCTCTCTGCAAAGATCGTCCACGAAATGTTCCACGCATTTCAAAAAGAACAGGGTGAGGATCGCTGGCCTGACGATCTGTGCGCTCTCTCCTATCCCATGGATGCGGACTGCTTTTGTCTGAAATTCTGCGAAAACCAATGGATCTCACAAGCATGGCGGTTGGAGCCAGCCCGTGCCCGAGAAGCTCTTGCGCAAGTATCCGCCCTCAGGCGTATCAGAGAAAAGCAGCTCGGGCCGTTTGCCGGCTGTGAATACCGTGCTGAAACCGTAGAGGGTATGGCTGAATATATTGGTATTCGAGCGTTGGATACACTAAGCAGCGATAAAGCGCAGGCTCAGGAAAACCGTTTCGTTCACATAGTAAGCAAAATCTCTCCAGTGCAATTGGATGTGCGGCGCATCAGCTATTACTCCGGCGCATTATTGATGCTGGCGGCGGACAGGGCCGGCCTTGACCTGGCTCACTCCATCGGCCGTTGCAGGCAAACGATTTGGGAGCTGTTGGACGCTGCTCTCCCAACCGGAGCAGAGCCTCCGGACACAGCGGAATACCGCGAAAGCTTCCGCCAGTTGATAGAAGCGCGAAAAAAAGAATTAACTGAACAGATCGGACGCGCCAAGCACGGAGCAGCTGTATCAGGCAGCTTTATCATCAACGGCTATGATCCTATGAACATGTGGCGGCTTGGAGACGACGTGCTCTTTACCAGCTTCGTTGCCCTCACGGACGCCGTTACGGGGGAATGCGTTCCTTTAACAGGCACCACCGTGGTGCATCTTGTAAAAGGAGAAACCAAGCTCGCGGATTGGTACGCCCGTCCGTAAGCACGTTGGCACATATGACGAGCTTGATTTCGTCTTGCTACATAAATGGGCGGATGTTGTTGTGCCGGAATATCTGCTCTGACCTCTTGCTTTCAAGGTCAGCTATGTTATACTGGAATTTGATAATTAGACCAATCTGAAGATTTGAGGTGGTTCGTATGATCCCTGAGACCATGGATGCATTGGTAAAAGCCAAGGCGGGACCGGGTTTGGAGCTTAAGCGTGTTCCAGCGCCGGTGCCCGGCATCGGCGAGGTGCTGTTGAAAATCCGCAAGACCGCTATCTGCGGCACGGATCTGCACATCTACAATT
>CAZUUR010000164.1:1257-4895 GCA_964622815.1 uncultured Oscillospiraceae bacterium
CCATCGGACATGAGTATATAGCCGAGGTTGCGGCATTGGGCCCCAATCTGCACGACCACTATACCATCGGCCAGCGGGTTTCCGGCGAAGGCCATATCGTATGCAACCATTGCCGCAATTGCCGTGCGGGCAACGGACATTGGTGCAAGTTCACCAAGGGCGTGGGCGTGAACCGGGACGGCGCATTTGCCCAGTACTTGTGCATCCCGGAAACCAATGTGATCCCCATTCCGGATGAAATCGACGACGATGTAGTATCCTTCTTTGACGCTTACGGAAACGCCACCCACACAGCCACCATGTTTGACGTGGTCGGTGAGGACGTGCTTATCACCGGCGCAGGCCCAATAGGTATGATGGCGGTCGGCATCTGCCGCAAAAACGGAGCGCGCAGAATAATAGTTACCGACGTTAACGATTACCGTCTTGGCATCGCAAAAAAAATGGGTGCGGACGAGGTTGTAAATCTTAAAGAGAAAAAGCTTGAGGACGCAATGCACGACCAGGGGCTTGTTGAAGGCTTCGATGTTGGACTTGAAATGAGCGGCAACGGCGCAGCGCTCAATCAGCTGCTCAAATCCATGCGCAACGGCGGCAAAGTGGCTCTGCTCGGCATAGCCGGTCCCGGCACCGTGATAGACTGGAACGATGTTATATTCAAGGGGCTTACGCTTCAAGGCATATACGGGCGCAAGATGTATGAAACATGGTATAAGATGATGGCTATGGTGGCGGCCGGTCTCGACCTTACGCCCATAATCACGCATCATTTTGATTATCGCGACTTTGAAAAGGGCTTTGCCGCCATGAATAGCGGCAACTCCGGCAAGGTCATACTCGATTGGACCAAGAAATA
This sequence comes from uncultured Oscillospiraceae bacterium, assembly GCA_964622815.1. Classification (GTDB taxonomy): domain Bacteria; phylum Bacillota; class Clostridia; order Christensenellales; family CAG-138; genus CAZUUR01. Next base: position 2,114 of record CAZUUR010000164.1, read on the forward strand.
AATGCACGAAAGGAACCGACAAATGAAAGACGCAATTAAATTTTATCAGGAAGAATTGGCTTCCATAAAGGCGGCCGGCACCTATAAGGACGAGCGCATAATCACCACTCCGCAAAAGTCCCGTATAGACACTACTGCCGCAAAGCAGGTTGTGAACATGTGTGCAAATAATTATCTCGGGCTTTCGGATAATCAGGAGCTTATAGACGCCGCAAAGGCTAGCTATGACGCATGGGGCTTCGGCCTCTCCTCGGTTCGCTTTATATGCGGCACTCAGCAGATACATAAGACGCTTGAGCGCAAAATAGCAGATTTCCTCAAATTGGACGACGCAATATTGTATTCCTCCTGCTTTGACGCTAATGGCGGTCTTTTTGAAACCTTACTCGGTGAAAATGACGCTATAATATCCGACGAGCTCAATCACGCCAGCATAATTGACGGCATAAGGCTTTGCAAGGCAAAGCGTTTCCGTTATAAGAACAATAATATGGACGATCTAAAGGCTCAGCTCGAAGCCGCACAAGATTGCCGCATAAAGCTTATCGCGACCGACGGCGTATTCTCAATGGACGGCTATATAGCAAACCTCAAAGGAATATGCGATCTGGCCGATGAATACGGTGCGCTTGTGATGGTTGACGACAGTCATGCCGTAGGCTTTATGGGTGAGCACGGCAGAGGCACTCCAGAATACTGCGGCGTTATGGGCAGAGTTGACATAATCACAGGCACATTAGGCAAGGCGCTCGGCGGAGCAAGCGGCGGCTATACCTGCGCAAGGCAGGAAATAGTGGATTTGCTGCGGCAGCGCTCACGCCCCTATCTTTTTTCAAATACGCTCGCTCCAGCCATCTGCGGCGCAAGCATAAAGGTGCTCGATATGCTTACAGCCTCCACCGCGCTTCGCGACAAGGTGCATGAGAACACACGCTACTTCCGCGCGGAGCTAAGCAAGCTTGGCTTTGACGTGCTCGAAGGCACGCACCCGATAGTGCCCGTTATGCTATATGACGCAAAGGTAGCACAGGAGTTTGCAAAGCGTATGCTCGAAAAGGGCGTTTATGTGGTTGGCTTCTGCTATCCGGTTGTGCCCATGGGCAAGGCGCGTATACGCACGCAGGTATCGGCTGGTCACTCCAAGTCCGACCTCGACTTTGCAGTCAAGTGCTTCGCTGAAGTTAAAAAAGAAATGGGCTTATAATTAAAACCGCCTAATCCCCCGGAAAACTCCGGGGGATTTTTATTTGGCCTTTGCGATTAAATTAGCATTGACCTTTACGCTGCTTTAGTTAGTTTGATCAGAACTCGCGGTTATTGCGCTGATCATTCTGCTTGTTCTGGCGGTTTTGGTTATTCTGGTTGTTCTGATTATTTTGACGGTTCTGGTTGTTCTGACGGTTCTGATTGTTCTGATTATTCTGGTTATTCTGGCGGTTGTTCTGCCTGTTCAGCGGCATGTATTCTTCGTCATTATCAAAAAAGCTCATTTTCGTTCCTCCTTTCGCATTTCGTTGGGCTTATTATTTTCTTTTTCGGGCTGTTATTATGCCTTGTAATTTCTGTCGATTTTGACGAATAGCAACAACGTCTCAAACGCAAACTACAAACCTATACTTCGGATTTGGAGAAGCGATTATGCTTGCAATAAAAAACGCGTGCGTGCTCACGATGACTCAAAAAGACTATGAACGCGCTAACATATTGATTGATAATGGGATAATTCAGGATCTTGGCGAGGAATTGAACATTCCGGACGGTTGTGAGTGCATAGACGCTTCGGGGCTCATTGTAACGCCCGGTTTGATTGATGCGCACTCGCATATCGGGCTTACGGAGGATAAAGTCGGCCTTGCGGGCGACGACTGCAACGAACCCGCGTCACCAATCACGCCAACGCTTCGCGCCATTGACGCGATAAACCCCATGGACGCCGCATTTCACAATGCGCTTGCTTCAGGCATAACGTCAGCCATGATAGGCCCAGGCAGCTCAAATGTTGTTGGAGGGCAATTCGCTTTTATCAAGCTTTACGGGGAAAATATCGACGAAATGACCTTGCTTGCGCCATCGGCCATGAAAATAGCTTTTGGCGAAAATCCTAAAACAAATTACGGAAAGAACGGCAATATGCCATCAACTCGTATGAGCACCGCAGCAATGCTTCGTAAGGAGCTTTTCGCGGCCGCGCAATACAAGGCTCAGCGGAACAGCGGCGCAGAATTTGCGCAAAGCTTTGACATGGAAGCGTATATGCCAGTGTTTGACGGCGCGATACCGCTAAAGGCACACGTTCACAGAGCCGACGACATTTTGACCTCTATAAGGATAGCCAACGAGTTTTCACTATTTCTCACGCTTGACCATTGCACTGAAGGGCATCTTATAGTAGATGAAATAGCAAGCTCAGGCTTTCCGGCAATAATCGGCCCGTCGCTTGCTTCAAGAAATAAGCCCGAGGTGGCCGCGCTTGATTTTAAAACGGCCGGAATACTGGCAAAAGCCGGCGTAATGGTTGCACTCACATGCGATCACCCCGTTTCAAGAATACAATATTTGCCATTATGCGCAGGACTGGCCGTGCGCGAGGGAATGCCTGAATACGAGGCGCTCAGATCCATAACTATTAACGCCGCCATGATATGCCGCGTATCAAACCGTGTGGGAAGCATAGAAATAGGCAAAGATGCAGACCTTGCAATATTTAACGGAAACCCTATGGACATTTTTACTCATACCATTTATACTTTGGTAGGTGGAAAAATTGTGTATCAAGCAAACT
>CAZUUR010000165.1:0-4888 GCA_964622815.1 uncultured Oscillospiraceae bacterium
TATGCTCTACACAACCATGAGGAATCCCACCGAGAACAGCGAAAACGCCACAAATAACAATCTTGAGCTTGGCCACGGCACTCTCCTTGGCGCGACCACTCGCTCATTTATCAAGGGGCCGGTGGAGGCCACGGGCGAAACGCTCGATCTTATGATAGACGGCGAAGGCTTCTTTACGCTGCAAAATGACAAAGGCGAAAAGGTGTATACGCTCGACGGCAAATTCTTTCTTTCGGTAGAGGCGACGGGTAATTACCTCGTCAACGCCGAAGGACTCTATGTGCTCGATTCCGACGGCAAAAAGATAAATCTTGGCACGGACATATCCGAATCGCAGCTTGCCATTGGACTTGACGGCTCTGTAAACATAAAAAAATGGCATGATGAGGAGGGCTACTTCTCTTATGATAAGGTGGGTCAGCTTGGCATAGCCAAGTTTATGAATAAAGCGGGACTTGAGGCCACCGGCAGCAATAAATATATTGCCACGGACGCTTCGGGCGCGGCTGTTACCGACGGCACGAGCAAGATACGCTCCGGCATGCTCGAAGGCTCCAACGTGGATATGGCGACGGAGATGACGCTGCTTATCCGTGCGCAAAAGGCGTTTGCCTTCGCCGCGCGCGCTCTCACCACCGCCGATGAAATGGACGGCATGGCCAACCAATTACGCACCTGAGCATAAATAGCTTAGCGGTGCTGGCCACCGCCAACCAATTACGCACACGAGCATAAATGGTTTTGCGGCAAACCAATTAACAGACTAAACAAAGGAGTGTTTTTGTCATGACAGGAAAATGTAAACTTTGCGGCAATTTATATCAAATGATAGGGCTGCCCTTCTGCAATAAGTGCATGCGTGAGCTTGACGATAAATATAGACTCGTTCGCGATTACCTTTACGATAATCAGGACGCCACCGTAGAAGAGGTGTCGGCGAACACGGGCGTTGACGAGCGCGCCATAGTATTCTTCCTAAAGGATGGCAGGCTTGAGATGAAAAACGCGTCCGGCGCGCTCCGCTGCGAACAGTGCGGGGCTTCGATAAAATCGGGGCGCATGTGTGCCGATTGCATACGCAAGCTTGGTCAGAAGCTCGACTCGCTCAACCCAAAAAAGGAAGAGCCGTTAAAGAAAACGCACGAGCGCGACAGAAAAGAAGTTGAATCATATATGCATATTGACTATAAACCTTTAGACAAAAAATAACGAAGTAATAATTAGAGGGCAGGGACGCCCGAAAATGCCGTTAAGCGGCAGGGGGGGAACAAGGCAAACCGGCGGCATGCAAACCGCCCCCCAAATAAAAGAAAGGAAGCTTTCATTAAAGAAAGCGGGGATTGAACGATGAGAATTGATTCTGTAAATCGGATAGTTGGGCAGTACACCAGCGTGAATCAGCTCAGAAAGGCGGAAAAGCACAGTGAAATAGCGTCGAGCGATAAGACGGAGCTTAGCGGCGATGCGAAACTTTTCACCGGAGCGCTATCCGCGGCAAAGCAGGCGCTAAAGGATAAGGAGGCTGCAAGCGCGAAAAGAGCGCAGGAGCTTTCAACTAGCGTTTCAGACGGCAGCTATGACGTAAGCGCGGACGACCTCGCGGCGATGCTGCTAAGATTTTGAAAGGAAATATAAGAAGTGTATCGTGTCGTACTCCAAAAGCTCCGGGAACTGACGGATAAATACGGCGAGATATTATCTGTAGCTGAAGAAAAGCAGCTACTTTTAAAAAATAACGATGCAAAGGCGCTCATGGCGCTCAATGAGCGCGAGAGCGCTCTTTCAAAGCAGGTCACCGAGCTTGAGCGCGAAAGGCTTGTCACGGTGGACGCTATTTTAAAGAGCGAGGGCGGCGGCAACGCGCTGGAGATCACCGTATCGGATTTGGCCGAGCGCTGCAAAAGCAGCGATAAGCAGCTTTCAAAGCAGCTTTTAGATCAGGCCGCCGCGCTTATTGCGGTGATAACAAAGCTTCGCGAGACTAACGCTATGAACCGCGAGCTGCTCGAGATAAACCTCAGCTTCACGGCGTTTATGCTCGAATCCTTCTCGAGCGGGGAGGGGACGGGCACGGTATATGGCCATAATGGCTGCGAGCAGGATTATGATGGCTCAGGGCCAAGCCTTTTCGACAGCAAAATTTAGAGGGAGGAAACGGAATGCGCTCCACATTTTACGGTATGGAAGCCGTCCGCGCGGGCATGTACGCCGCGCAGACCGCGCTTGACACCACCGGTCACAACATATCAAACGTTAATACCACCGGCTATACACGTCAGCGCGTGGACACGGCCGCTATACCGGCCAGTGCGCTAAATATGCTCTTTAATGAGGATAATAAGGCCACCAGCGGCAAGGGCGTTTCCATATTAAATATCGAGCAGGTGCGCGATGTTTTTCTCGATGCGCAGTATCGCGACGAAAATGCCAACACCGGCTATACAATCACTAAATACGAAAAATTTTCGCTCGTTGAGGATCTCTTTAACGGCGTTTTAAATTCAACGGATACGCAGTCAAGCGTATTTACCTCGCTTCAAAAGTTTTATTCCGCGCTCAACGGTCTTGCGGATAATCCGGCCTCAAAGGATCTGCGCACTAATTTGCAGCAGAGCGCGATAACGCTCACGGAGTCCGTCAACTATCTCTACGACAAGCTTGAGGAGCAGCACTCAAATCTAAACGAGAGCATAAAGGAAATGGTAGCTCAGGTGAACGACATCACCGATTCCATTGCCAACCTCAACCGTCAGATATACGGCTATGAGCTGGCGGGCGCAAAGGCGAACGACCTTCGCGACCAGCGCAATGTTCTGCTTGACGAGCTAAGCAATATTATTGATATAGAGTATTACGACAATTCTCAGGGGCAGCTCATGGTAACGCTGGGCGGCAGAGCGCTAATAAACGGCATCGACTCATACGACCTGACGGTGGATATGTCGGGCGAAAATCAGCTCGATGTGGATAGCGACGTAACGCCTAGGGTGGATCAATACGTCGTCAAATTTGCCGACGAGCTTGGCAATCCCGGCGTGCGCCCGCAGGACAGGGCGTATATTCAGAGCGGCTCGCTCAAAGCCGTTTTAGACCTGCGCGACGGCGGCACTGTGGACGATATAGGCATACCATACGTTGTGCGCGAGCTAAACGAGCTTTGCCGCAAAATAGCAAGCGAAATGAACGAGGTTCACCGCGTTGGCTATACAATGCCCTTTACCGGCGACGACGTTATATCGGACGCTACGCTGTATGCACACAAGCTCGACCCGCTCACCGATGAAGCGGTAGTAACGCCCGGCACGAGCGATTATGTGTGGGAGGAGCTTGAAAAGAACGCGCAGGGCTATTATGAATCCCGTCAGGGCATAGATTTCTTCTACTCTGGCGCGACGAGCGATTATAAGGGCGTTACGGCAAAGAACTTCCGCATAAGCGACGAGGTGATGGATAATGTATATCTCATTGCCGCCTCCAGCGTAAAGGTGCTCACGCCCGATAACGATGCGACGGACGGAACAAATGAATATAAGGGCAATTTCGATACTATTACCAAAATAATAGCCCTTTACGATAGAAAGGACGTGCTGGGCAATCCAGATAACTTTGAATCCATGCTCACCGGCACGGTGACGGGAGTTGGCTCGGCTCAGGCGCATTTTAAGGATCTAAACGATGCGCAGAAGGTGCGCCTCAATGCAATAGAGCAGCAGCGCAAGGCAACGAGCGAGGTATCCCTCGATGAAGAAATGACAAATGTTATCCGCTTCAGCCATGCGTATAACGCGGCGGCGCGCATGATAACCACCATAGACGAACAGATAGACACTATAGTAAACCGCATGGGTACAGTGGGCAGATAAAAGCCCGGAAAGGAGGCGTAACGCATGAATATGAGAGTAACGAACGGAATGACTATAAATTCTTTCCTTAGCAACATGCAGACCAATACCGCCCAAATGGATAAATATTCCTCGCAGCTTTCAAGCAACCGCCGCATGGTGCGCATATCAGACGATCCGGTGGGGCTTTTAAACGCGCTTACCGCGCGCAACAGGCTTTCACGCTACGAGCAATATAAAACCAACCTCAACAATGCCGAAAACTGGGTGAAGCAGTGCGATTCAAGCCTACAGGAGCTTTCAAGCAAGCTCACAAACATAAAGGAAAATCTTGTATCCGCCGCGACCGATGGCTATAACGAAACAGATAAGAAAAATGTTGCCGTGCTAATACGCGAATTTAAGGCAAGTGTTGTTGAAACGCTCAACACGGCCGTTGGCAATCAATATATTTTCGCCGGCTACAACACCTCGAACGCGCCCATGACAATGGAACGCGCTCTGGACGGTTCTCAAACCGGCAAGGTGCTTTATAACGGCCTTAACATGGAGGATACCACAGAGCCGAATTACACAAGGCTGTTAAAAGAGCAGAATCAGAATATCACAATGGAAGTGGGCTATTCCCTCAATATGGACGTAACGCTCACCGGCCTTGATATAACGGGCGTTGGCGATAACAATATGTTCAAGGTGCTCGATGATATTATTGCGGGTCTTGAATCGGGCGACCCTGACGCTGTGAATTATCTTAGCGGCAAGCTTGGCGATCTTGCCAAGGTACACGATAACGTGACCTCATGTATAGTGAAAGTAGGTGCGATGATGACAAAGGTTGACATGCTAAACGACAGATATGATGAGGATATATTGAATTATAACTCCATGCGCTCTACAATAGAGGATATTGACAGCGCCGAGACTATTATGAACTGGAAAACCGCCGAGGCCGTTTATAAGCAAACCCTCGCCACCGGCGCGCGCATAATTCAGCCTACGCTTATGGACTTTTTGAGCTAGAATTGATAGAATAATTATAGGCATTT
>CAZUUR010000166.1:0-4845 GCA_964622815.1 uncultured Oscillospiraceae bacterium
CGCCAATTTATTCCTGATTATCCCAATTTTCATATTCTGACCGTGAACGGTTACCAGGAATGAAGCCTCAAAACAGCTTTGGGGTTCAAGCAATGTCTCATTCCTGTGTCTCATTCCTGTGTCTCATTCCTGTGTCTCATTCCTGTGTCTCATTCCTGTTTGATTATAATTCCCCGCTTTCAAGAGTCAACCCGTTGACGTTGAGAAAAAACGGGGTTTTCCCAATTTTCGGATGGGGGCTGGACAATAATACAATGGGGATTATAATCCACGACATGAATAATACATTCACTTTACTATTTTTTACAAGGGTCCTTTCATGTTGGGATTTACCTTCCCGTTAAAAGCAGTTCAAACCGCCGTTCTCGCAGGAATGGTCCTTCTGACCGTGTTGTTTTTTCCCGGATGCGGATTTTTAACGCCGCCGAAGCCGGAGGAAAAGCCCGCGAAAGCGCCGGACGTCGAAGTCTTTCTCGTTCGAAGCGAGAAAGTTCCACTGATCAGTGAGCTCCCGGGCCGTACTTGCCCGTTCAATATTGCCGAGGTTCGCCCTCAGGTCAACGGGATCGTTTTAAAACGGAAGTTTGAGGAGGGATCGTTTGTCAAAGAAGGAGAGGAACTCTATGAAATTGATTCTGCCGTTTATCAGGCCAATTACGACAAAGTTTTCTCGCACATGAAGAATCTTGAAAAAACATTGGAACGTGCCCGGGAACTGCAGGAAACACGAGCGATGAGCGTTCAGGAATATGAAGACGCTCTCTACGGATGGCAACGGGCCAAGGCGGATGTTGATCTTGCCCGTCTCGATCTTCTCTATTGCAAGGTTAAGGCACCGTTATCGGGCAAGATCGGGTTTTCGAATATCACGGTCGGTGCTCTTGTCACGAACGGCCAAGCGCAGGCTCTTGCCGTCATTGAGCAATTGGACCCGATCTACGTCAATCTGAATCCCTCGATTCCCCATCTTATGAGAAAAAATTCAGACGAAAAGAGTACGACAAAGACTCTTCCGTTCTGGCAAAATGCCAAAGTGACTCTCGTTCTGGAAAACGGAGAGAAATATCAACATGAAGGCCGAATCAAGGTTTTGGACAATCACGTTAAGGAAGATACGGGCACAATAACCCTTCGCGCGGAATTCCCCAATCCGGACAAGACGCTCATGCCGGGCATGTTCGTTCGCGCCTTTATCGAAGAGGGAATCCGTCAAGGGGGAATTTTGATTCCCCAACAAGCGCTTTGCCGGGACATGAAGGGTACCCCTTATGTCTGGGTGATTGGAAAGGACAACAAAGCACAATGGCGTTCAATTCGAACAGAACGCTGTATTGGCTCGTTCTGGCTTGTCGATCATGGACTCAGCGTGGGAGACCGTATCGTCGTTGAGGGATTACAATATGTGAAAAAGGATATTCAGGTGAATATCGTCGCCAACAAAGATTTCGATCGCGGGTCCGCTTCGAAATAAGAGGGAAGAGAGAAGAACATGTCCGCGTTTTTTATTGAGCGTCCAATCTTTGCCTGGGTCATTGCGATCATGATCATGCTCGCCGGGGCAATGGCGATTCTGCGACTTCCTGTTTCCCAATATCCGGATGTTGCTCCCCCCGCCATTGCCATTTGCGGTTCCTATCCCGGGGCTTCGGCGCAAACGATTCAAAATACCGTTGTTCAAATTATTGAGCAAAATCAGAACGGACTCGACGGGTTCGAATACATGACCTCATCAAGTACTGCTGACGGTAATTTCACGATTATTATTACCTTTCAGCAGGGAACGAATCCGGATATTGCGCAGGTTCAGGTACAAAACAAGCTTCAACTGGCCATGCCCCTTCTTCCGCCGGAAGTACAGTCGCAAGGCATGAGTGTTATTAAAGATCAGATCAACTACATGATGCAACTTGTACTCTATTGCGATGACGGTACTCTTTCCGAGAGTGACTTGTCTGATCTGATGAACTCAACGTTCAAGGACACCCTCGCCCGGGTCAATGGTGTTGGCTATATCGAAGTCTGGGGAATGCAATACGCCATGCGGATATGGTTGAAACCGGACCGTTTGCAAAGTTATCATCTTAATCCTCAAGATATTGTGACCGCGATTCAGGAGCAGAATGTACAGGTTTCCTCCGGACAGATCGGCGGATTACCCGCGAAAAAGGGGACTCAAATCAGCGCGACAATTGTCGCAAAGAGTCGCCTTTCCAGTCCCGATCAATTTCGCGATATTCTTCTCAAGGTCAACGCGGACGGCTCTCAGGTTCGACTGAACGATGTCGCGGAAGTCGAAATTGGAAGTGAAGTCTATTCCTTTTCAAGTACCTTCAACGGTCATCCCGGAGTCGGCATGGGAATTCGACTGGCAACAGGAGCGAATGTTCTTGAAACATCGAAAGCGGTTAAAGCGGCGGTCGACGATCTCAAGCCGTTATTGCCACCAGGAGCGAAGGTCGCTTACGTCTCCGAGATTGCGCCGACCGTTTACGCGTCGATCAAGTCGGTTTTACACACCTTGGGTGAGGCAATTCTCCTTGTTTTCTGCGTCATGTGGCTCTTCCTTCAACGTTTTAGAATAACACTTATTCCAACGTTAACCGTTCCTGTTGTTCTGCTTGGAACGTTTGCCGTTCTGTGGTTCTTCAACTTTTCGATCAATGTGATCACGATGTTTGCGATGATCCTTGCGATTGGTCTTCTCGTCGACGACGCGATTGTCGTCGTTGAAAATGTTGAACGACTCATGAAAGAAGAAGGACTTGACGCCAAGGCGGCCACGATCAAATCAATGACCCAAATTCAGGGCGCGCTCGTCGGGATCGCGCTCGTGATCAGTGCCGTTTTTCTCCCCATGGTCTTTTTCGGCGGCTCGACCGGAGTGATCTATCGCCAGTTTTCCGTCGCGATCATCTCGGCTATGTCGATTTCCGCTTTGATCGCGTTGACGTTTACTCCCGCCTTGTGCGCAACGATGCTCGGCGGTGGAAAAGAACATCGACTCATTTTCTTCTTTCGGTGGTTTAATTCGCTCTTCGCCTTGAGTACCCGCTTCTTTGCCCGATTCGTGGGATACGCCGCACGAAGACTATTCCGTTTCCTCGTCCTTTATGCCGTACTCATTGCCTTGATCCTTCATCTCTATCCGAAGATGCCAACCACGTTTTTGCCTACGGAAGATCAGGGCACCTTGTTCGTCCTGGTCAATTTACCGCCCAATACAAGTATGGAGCGTACGAAGCGGGTTCTCGATCGTATTTCTTCTTATTTCCTTGAGCATGAAAAAGATACGGTTGACTCGATCATGTGTATCGGAGGCTTCAGTTTCTCGGGAATGAGTCAGAATTCGGGAATGGCCTTTTTAACGTTGAAGCCATTCGAACAGCGTCGTAAGCCGGGAATGGATGTTTTCAGTATCGTTGAACGGGCGAACAGCGAATTTGCGAAGGTCTATGAGGCTGAACTGACGCCGATCATTCCCCCCTCCATTTCAGAACTGGGAAACGTGTCCGGTCTCGACTTCTTCCTTCAGGATCGGGCCGGACTCGGTCACGACAAGATGCTCGAAATCCAGAATCTCTTTTTGGCAAAGGCGGAGCAAAGCGGATGCTTTTCCGCAATTTGGCCCAGTACACTTCCGGACGAACCGCAATTTCGGGTCTCCATCGATGAGGAAAAAACGCGCGTTCTCTCCACCGCCATTTCCGATGTGAATAACTCCATGTCCATCGTTTGGGGCTCCTCTTATGTAAATGATTTCGTCGATCGGGGACGGGTCAAAAAAGTTTATGTTCAGGGAGAAGCCGCTGGCCGAGCAAGTCAGGAGGATATTGATAAATGGTATGTCCGTAACAAGGAGGGAGAGATGGTTCCTTTTTCCTCTTTCGCGCAGGGACAATGGATCATTGGCCCCGCAAAACTGGCGCGGTTCAATGGTTTTGAAGGGATCGAATTTTTGGGCGTTTGTCAAACCGGAGTCAGTTCCGGCGTGGCGATGGATCGAATCTCAAGTCTGGTCAAGGAGCTTCCGGATGGGGTCGGTCTGAGTTATACGGGTCTTTCTTTCGAGGAAAGGAAAGCGGGAAACCAGGCGATTCGCCTTTACGCTCTTTCTCTCCTGATCGTTTTTTTGTGTCTTGCCGCTCTTTACGAAAGTTGGTCCGTGCCGGCCGCGGTTCTTCTGGTCATTCCATTCGGTGTTTTGGGAGCGGTCACCGCCGTTCTGCTTCGCAATTTGGCCAACGATGTCTATTTTCAGGTCGGTATGTTGACCGTAATGGGCCTCTCCGCCAAAAACGCCATTCTCATTATCGAATTCGCCAAACAAATGTATGAAACGGAAAAGAAGTCTCTGATCGACTCCGTTGTCGAGGCCGCCCGAATCCGACTCCGGCCGATCCTCATGACCTCACTGGCCTTTGTTCTCGGCGTTCTTCCCATGATGTTTGCTCATGGCGCCAGCAGTGTCAGCCAACAGTCACTCGGGACAAGCGTGATCGGTGGGACATTGGCCGCAACCTTTCTCGCCATATTCTTTGTCCCCGTTTTTTACGTTGCTGTTATTCGTTTTATTCAATGTTTCTCCCATCACTTCTCCCGTCATGCTTTAAAAGGAGACCTGTCATGAACGACCCTCTTACAATGCGAAGCCTTCTGAAAAACTGTTGGGAAATCGACAAGCAGATCAACAAATACTATCTGGACGTCCTCAAACAGTGGGGACTGACGTCAAACTCCTTTCTCGCTCTCGACTCGTTACTGAATCGACCGGAGGGAATGGAGCCGGCGCAATTAGCCGACGAAATTGGCGTTCAGCGTCAGCTTGTTACCGCGATCCTCAACGAC
>CAZUUR010000167.1:0-4839 GCA_964622815.1 uncultured Oscillospiraceae bacterium
TGCCGCCCTGAAGGAATCCGCCAATCAAAAGCACGTCGCCGTCTTTAATGCGGCTTACCGCTTCCTTGGCACTCGCTAATTTGTTCATTCGAGAAATACCTCCCAAAGTGCAAAATTTGCGCCCGCGCTGAGCGCCTCTTATATATTAAATATTGTAGTATGCGCTATGGCGTTTGTCAAATACATGCGCTACTCGCCTCTCGTGTCCGCGCCGCTCAGGGGCGTAAGCCCCAGCCCTTCAAGCATAAGCTGCGCGTCCACAAGCTCAAAGCCATTGTGCAGGCAATAGATTATGGCCGCGTCGCGCTTGAGCTTTGGATACAGCGGGCTCATTCTGGCATGCTTTAAAAGCTGCTGCGCCTCCACAACATCGCTTTTGAGGCCGAAAGCAAGCTGAATCACCTTATCGCGCGACGGGTTTCTGGTGCCGCGGAAAAGCTGATGTCCAAATGATATATCTATATCAGCACGCCGAATAACATTGGCGCGCACCTCGCCCCGCCGCTCAACAAGCTTTGAGATATACTCGCAAAATGGTTCAAGCTCAAGCGATTCGCTATTTTTATTCACAAAGCGCTCGAAGCTTGAGGTTTTAAACAGCGCCCGCATGAGCGCTTCCGTCTTTACCCGTCCGCCCTGGCGCGATTTTTTATCGTCCATAATCCTCTATTTTCCTGAAACGGTTACTCCTCCAAACGCCGCGTAGGGCAGCACGCTCATTCCATCGGAAACGGTCTCCTTGGATATATCTATGAGATTTTTCATCATGTCCGCAAGGTTGCCGTTTATCATCACTTCGCTCAGCGGCTTTGTAAGCTTGCCGTCCTCTATCAAAAAGCTATTCTTGGCAACGCCCGAGAAATCGCCGTTTGAGCTAGGCTGCCCGCCCGAGAAGCGCTTGACGTATATGCCGCGCTTCACATTTTTGATAATATCCTCAAGCGGCTTATCGCCGGGCTTTATCACAAGCTGCATGGCTGTGTTGCCCGCACGCTTATTGCCCGTTTTATTCGCGCCGTAGAGCGAGAGCATAAAGCTCTTCAGCTCGCCGTTTTTGATATATTCCTCGTCCTCGCTTTTAAAGCCCTCGCCCGTGAAGCCAAGACCTGTAACAATGCGCTCGTCGTTCGCCATCGAGGCTATCGTGAGCCTTTTATCCGCCACCGCTTCGCCCAATTTATCGCGCCATATACTGGTTTTATCAATAAGCACGCTGTCGGAGATAAAATTATCGAGCGCTATTGCCATAAGCTCGCCAAACATAGCCGGCGGCAGCACCGCCACGCCCTCAAACTTGCCCTTGAAGGGCTCTGCGTCTATCTGCATGGATATATGCCGTATATCCTCGCGCATAGAGCCGCATTGCATAAACGGCTTATCAAGACTGGCTATGGCCACGCCCGTGCCAAAGAAGCTTGAGCCCTTTTCGCCCTCGTGAGCGGAATACATCACGTCCACGCCATACCGTGCGGTCTTTACATGATGCGTCTGCCCGTTTGAATTGAGATACACCGTGTCCACACGCTTATGCTCAGCCACAAACTCCTCAACCACTATATTTGGAAATTCGCGGCTTATATCCTGCAAAAATTCCTTGCAGCGCGCGAAAAGCTTATCCCTGTCCGGCTGCCATTGCCCCCTTGATAGCTCCTGCCCTCCGTCGTTTGGCGCTATGTCGAAGGCTTCGTCCGCAACGCCGCCCTCGGCAACGCTCACGCAGTCCTTCGCGGCGGCGGAAATAGCCTCGTCGTCCATGCGGTTGACCGCAATAGTGCCGCGCTTGCCGCCCTTTATGGCCACAAGCGAAAGCTGATCGTCAAAAAGCGTCCTCAAAAGCGTAAATTCGCCGCCCAACGCGTTAAACTCCAGCTTTTCCGCCCGCGCCGCTACGCATTGCGCCTTATCAGCGCCCTGCGCCTGTAATTCAAAAAGCGCCTTTTTTGCTATATCAATAAGCTCTCTCATCATCTGCCTCCTATCATAACCTTGCAGCGTACCGCCGGGCCGCCCATGCCAACGGGCATAGGCTGCTTCTTGCCGCAGAAGCCCGAGCACGTCCATTTCATATCGTCTGAAAGCATGTCAACCGTTTTGAGCATTTCAAACGCAACTCCCGAAATGGTGGTGTCCAGCAGCGCGCGGCCAAGCTTGCCGTGCTTTATTTCATAGCCCATGCATATTCCAAACATAAATTCGCCCGTGGTATCCGCCTGCCCGTTATTGGTATCCACGAGATAATAGCCGTCGTCAACGGAGGCTATCATATCCTCAAGCTTGCTCTTGCCGGGAAGTATCGCGGTGTTTCTCATGCGAATAAGCGGCTCGTCGTTAAATGCGTAGGCGCGGGCGTTGCCAAGCGGCTGCGCGTCAAAGCGGCGCGCCGTCTCGCGGCTGTGCATGAAATTTTTGAGCACGCCGTCCTCAATTATCACAACGTCCTCTGCCTTCGTGCCCTCGTCGTCCACATAAATGGGAAGCGGCACGGTTTTGCCCAAAGCCGTGTGCGCAAAATCCACAAGCGTCACAAGCTCGCTCGCAACGCGTTTATTTACGCAATGCCCCGCCACAGAGCCGCCCAGGACGAGATCCGCCTCGGTGGTATGCCCCACGGCCTCATGCGAGAGCATGCCCGCAAGATCGCCGCCAAGTATGCAAACCTTCTCGCCAGCGTCCGCATAAACGCCCTCGCGCTTTTGCATAAGCCTTTCATAAAGCTTGTCAAGCCTTGGGAAAAGCGCCTCAGGCGATGTGAAATTATCTTTAAAGCCGCCAAAGCTTTCCGCGCCCATAACGTCCGTCACCTCAACGGGTACGCCCGCCGGAGTGTTGGCCGTGAGCGTGACATACATGTAGCAGCGCTGCATAATGGAATGGGAGTCATAGCCGTCGCTCACGGAAAGCACCTTCTCCATAACGTCCGCTCGCAGGCTCAAAGTGCGCCCCGCAAGCTCCTTGAATTTTAAAACATGCTCGTCCATTGCACGCAGGAAATCAATGTAGACAGTCTGCTCAGCGTCCTCAATATCGTCCTTCACCCTTATTTCGCCGCTTGCGCAGGACGGAAGCGTGAGCTTGCCCTTGCCCGCGTGCGCGTTCATAAAGCACGCGTTCTCACTGGCGGCACGAAGCACGCTCTTGACGCTCTGCTCATCATATCCCGGCCTTGAGGAAAAGCCGTATACGCCATTTTCATATACGCGCGCGCACACGCCGGACGTGTCCGCTCGCACATTGCGGATCAAATTGCCGGAAAGCAGCGTTACGCCCCTCTCCCTGTTCATCTGCGCACGCAGCTCCGTATGAGCGTTAGGCTCAAAGAACGGCTTTTGCGCCTTTACAATATCTTTTAACAAGTACTCTTCCTCCTGATATGTGATAACGCCATTATAGCATATATGATTTTATGATACACAAATTATTTACTTTACTATTGTTTTTATAGGTTATACAATGTCCTTGAATTCATGATATTGATAGACCCTTGAGGTCATACAATAAATATTTCACCCATACTTAAAAAATGGAGGTATCGGATGTACAAAATCGTAAAAAAACGCCGTCTGAATGACACCGTCACGCTGATGGAGGTCAAAGCGCCGATGGCGGCGAGGCGCGCACAGCCCGGCCAGTTCATTATATTGCGCATAGACGAGCACGGTGAGCGCATACCCCTCACCATAGCGGGCTATGACCGCGAGGCTGGCACAATAACAATAATTTTTCAAAAAGTGGGCGCAACCACGGAGCGTCTTGACACGCTTTGCGAGGGCGACGCCTTGCTTGATTTCGTAGGGCCGCTGGGCGTTGCGAGCGACCTTGAGAATAAGGCCGGCAAGCACATAGCGGTGATAGGCGGCGGGCTTGGCATAGCCATAGCCTATCCGCAGGCGAAGGCGCTGCACGAGGCGGGCGCCAAGGTGGACGTGATAGTCGGCTTTAGAAGCACCTCGCTTTTCATATTAACAGATGAGCTAAAGGACGCCTGCACCAACCTTTATATAATGACGGACGATGGCAGCAACGGCCGCAAGGGCTTCGTTACGACGGCGCTCAAGGAGCTGCTCGATGCCGGTGAAAAATACGACGAGGTAGTGGCCATAGGGCCGCTGCCAATGATGCGCGCCGTGTGCGACCTTACGCGCGAGCCAAGGATAAAGACCGTGGTATCCATGAACCCGATAATGATAGACGGCACTGGCATGTGCGGCGGCTGCCGCCTCACCGTGGGCGGCGAAACCAAGTTCGCGTGCGTTGACGGGCCGGATTTCGACGGACATCTTGTGGATTTTGACGAGGCGATAAGCCGCAGCCGCATGTTCAAGGCGGAGGAAAAGGACGCGCTTGAGCGTCATAAATGCACACTAACTGGAGGTGAGCGCTGATGGCTAACATGAATCCGAAAAAGCTGCCCTCAAGGGAGCAGGATCCCAAGGTACGCGCGAAGAATTTCTTCGAGGTGTCACAGGGCTATAATGAAGAAATGGCGCTTGAGGAAGCGGGACGCTGCCTCAACTGCAAAACCCGTCCGTGCATGGAGGGCTGCCCGGTCAACGTGCGCATACCCGAATTTATCTCGCACATACAAAAGGGCGAATTTATGGAGGCTTACGAAGTCATTCGCGGCACAAACAGCCTGCCCGCTATATGCGGCCGCGTCTGCCCGCAGGAGAGCCAGTGCGAGAAAAAATGCGTGCGCGGCATAAAGGGCGAGCCCGTTGGCATAGGCAGGCTTGAAAGATTCGCCGCCGATTACGCCATGGCAAAGCTTCGCGAGGCTCCCGCCGCGCCGCTCAAAATAGAGAAAAACGGCAAGAAGGTGGCCGTCGTAGGCTCTGGTCC
>CAZUUR010000168.1:0-2443 GCA_964622815.1 uncultured Oscillospiraceae bacterium
GCAAACCCGGTCTGCGCGTGTACGCCCGTAAGGAGAATATGCCCAAGGTCCTCAACGGTCTCGGCATAGCCATCGTATCCACCTCGCGCGGCATTATGACCGATCGCGATGCCAGAAAGCTTGGCATTGGCGGCGAAGTCATGGCATACGTTTGGTAAGAAAAACGGCAAACAGGCATAAAAGGGGAAAATATGCCCCTTTATGCCTTTAAGTTGCATATAAAGCATAACATCAGGAGGTGTACAACATGTCACGAATCGGAAAACTTCCGATCACCATTCCCGCCGGAGTGACAATCACGGTCGCTGACGACAGCACCGTAACTGTTAAAGGCCCCAAGGGCCAGCTTTCGGAAAAGATAGCTCCGGAAATGAAGGTCAACGAGGAGAATGGCGTTCTGACCATTGCCCGTCCCAACGACGAGAAGCGCTTAAAGGCGCTGCACGGACTTACCCGCTCGCTCGTACACAACATGGTTGTTGGCGTTACAAGCGGGTTCTCCAAAAACCTCGATATAGTTGGTACTGGTTACCGCGCTCAAAAGCAGGGCGAAAAGCTCGTGCTCAACGTCGGTTATTCTCATCCGGTGGAGTTCGATCCTCCCAAGGGGATCAGTTTTGACGTTCCTAATCCAAACAGGATAGTGGTAAACGGCATAAGCAAGCAGCAGGTCGGTCAAATAGCAGCCGACATCCGCGCGACTCGTGAGCCTGAGCCGTATAAGGGCAAGGGCATCAAGTATGATACCGAGCACGTCCGTCGCAAGGAAGGCAAGACCGGTAAATAAGACGTAAGCGTATATAGTTTGAATCGTCAAAAAGGAGAAACGAAATGATATCAAAGCAGGATAAAAATTCCATACGCAAGAATCGTCATGGCCGCACCCGCAGATATATTCAGGGCACAGCCCAGAAGCCGAGACTTAACGTATACCGCAGTCTCAACCATATCTACGCTCAGGTCATAGACGACGAAGCCGGCTCGACTCTCGTATCCGCCTCCACGCTCGATAAAGAGCTCAAGGCGCAGTTCGAGGGCAAGACCAAGAAGGAAGCGGCCGAGCTTGTTGGCCAGGCCGTTGCCAAGCGCGCTCTTGATAAGGGCATAAAGGCTGTTGTGTTCGATCGCGGCGGTTACCTCTATACCGGCCGTGTAGCCGAGGTTGCAAGCGGCGCCCGCAAGGCCGGACTTGAATTCTGAGGAGGTAAAGAATGACAAAGCGTATTGACACATCGAACATAGAGTTCAAAGAGAAGCTCGTGGCGATAAACCGCGTTGCCAAGGTCGTTAAGGGCGGACGTAACTTCCGCTTCTCAGCGCTCATGGTAGTAGGCGACGGAAATGGCCACGTAGGCGTTGGCATGGGCAAGGCGGCTGAAATACCCGAAGCGGTTCGCAAGGGCATTGAAGACGCGAAGCGTCACATCGTGGAAGTACCCATAGTTGGCACCACGATACCGCACGAAATAGAAGGCAAGTTTGGCAAGGGCTTCGTGAGAATGCTCCCCGCTGAAGA
This sequence comes from uncultured Oscillospiraceae bacterium, assembly GCA_964622815.1. Taxonomy (GTDB): domain Bacteria; phylum Bacillota; class Clostridia; order Christensenellales; family CAG-138; genus CAZUUR01. Next base: position 1,517 of record CAZUUR010000168.1, read on the forward strand.
AGGTACCGGCGTTATAGCGGGCGGCCCCGCGCGCGCAGTGCTTGAAATGGTGGGCATAAGCGACATTCGCACCAAGAGCTTCGGCTCCAACAACCCCGCAAACTGCGTTAAAGCGACAATAAACGGACTTTCTCAGCTTAGGACTGCCGAGGAGATAGCAAAGCTTCGCGGCAAGACTGTTGAAGAGATCCTGAACTAATTGGAGGGAAACATGGCTAATTTAAAAGTAACGCTCGTAAAGAGCACCATAGGCGCCCTCAAGGATCAGAAGGCGACCGTAGTAGCGTTGGGTCTTAAAAAGACCAATAGCAGCGTCGTCAAGCCGGACAATGATGCAATCCGCGGAATGATATTCAAGGTAAAGCATCTTGTCAAGGTTGAAGAAGTTTAATGCTTTGGAGGTTCGATAATGAAATTGCATGACTTAAAGCCCACGGAAGGTTCAACGGCTGAAAGAAGACGCGTAGGCCGCGGCTCAGGTTCCGGCATGGGTAAGACCTCAACAAAGGGTCACAAGGGTCAAAAGGCTCGCAGCGGCAGCAAGAAGAACGGCTTCGAGGGCGGTCAGATGCCTTTGGCGCGTCGCTTGCCTAAGCGCGGCTTCACCAATAATTTTGCCAAGGTCTACTCGGTTGTTAACATAAGCGACCTAGAGCGCTTTGATAACGGCACCGAAGTGACGGTATGTCTCCTCAAGGAGACCGGCGTTATAAGCAAGATAGAGAAGGACGGCCTGAAGGTACTCGGACGCGGCGAGCTGACAAAATCGCTCAACGTCAAGGCCGCGAAGTACACCGAGACTGCCAAGAAAGCCATAGAGGCTGCCGGCGGAACTGCTGAGGTGCTCTGATGTTTAGAACGCTGGTCAACGCATGGAAGATAAAGGATATAAGAACGAAGCTGCTTTTCACGCTTCTTCTCATCGTT
>CAZUUR010000168.1:2453-4807 GCA_964622815.1 uncultured Oscillospiraceae bacterium
ATCTACCGTTTCGGTTCGTTCATACCCGTTCCCGGCGTCAACACAGCGGCGATACAGGAAGCGGCAGGCAGGTATGACATACTCAGCTTCTTGAACCTCCTATCGGGCGGTTCGTTCGGTGAGTTCACCATATTTGCAATGGGTATCTCACCCTACATCACGGGTTCTATAATCATTCAGCTACTCACCATCGCCATTCCCGCGCTCGAGAGATTGAGCAAGGAAGAGGACGGCAGAGAGCGTCTTGAAAAGATAACTCGTTATGTGGGCATCGGCCTCGCGTTCGTGCAGAGCGTGGGTATCGTGCTTGGACTTAACTCCGCGGGCAACGTGGTTAAAAACGCCTCATTCTTTACCTATGTTACAATAGGTATCGTGTGTACGGCGGGCACAGCGTTCCTCGTTTGGATAGGCGAGCGCATAACCGAAAAGGGCGTAGGCAACGGCATTTCGATGATAATTTTTGCTTCGATATGCGCACGCGTTCCCACGGTTGCTATTCAGCTCGTGCAAAGCACATTCACATCTGGCGTGCTCGCGATGGGCTTGCTCTCATGGTGGGTGCCGGTTGTGGCGTTCATCGGCGCGCTGCTCATGGTGGCGCTCGTTACTTGGGTTGATAGGGCTGAGAGGCGCATTCCCGTTCAGTACGCAAAGCGCGTTGTGGGCAGGAAGATGTATGGCGGCCAAAGCACTCATATACCCATAAAGGCAAATGCGAACGGCGTTATGCCGCTCATATTCGCCATGACTATACTCCAAGTTCCCGGCATGATAGGCCAGTTCTGGCCTACGGGTGGCTTCTACACCTTCTATCGCCAGTATCTTGGACAGGGCACCGTTATCTATTATGTGATATACGCGCTGCTCATAGTCGGGTTTGCTTACTTCTATTCCTCGATTTCCTTCAACGCTGTTGAGATAAGCAAGAACCTTCAGCAAAACGGCGGCTTTATACCGGGCATTCGTCCGGGCAAGCCCACGGGCGATTATCTGCTTAAAATATCCAATCGTCTCACGCTCTTTGGCGCGTTCTTCCTGATGGTGCTCGCTATTATACCTGCGGTAGTAATGCCGCTGATAGGTCTTAGCGGCGCGATGTTCGGCCCCACCAGCATATTGATACTCGTAAGCGTCGCGCTTGAAACCAGCACGCAGCTTGAGAGCATGATGCTCATGAGGCACTATAAGGGCTTCTTGGGTTAAAGGATTTTTTACGGAGACGCATAAAGATATGAAGCTGATATTCTTAGGCCCGCCGGGCGCCGGCAAGGGTACACAGGCGGAAAGGATAAGCGAGCTATATAAAATAGCGCACATATCCACAGGCGATATGCTCCGCAGAGAAATTAAAGACGGCACCAAGTTGGGCATGGAGGCCAAGGCGTTGATAGACGCCGGCAGCCTCGTGCCGGACGAGGTGATATTAGGTATGGTAAGGCTCCGCATTGCCAAGGCGGACTGCAAAAACGGTTTTCTGCTCGACGGCTTCCCGCGCACTATAGCGCAGGCTGACGCTTTAGGCGGAATGACCGGACTCGACGCGGCTATAGACATCGAGGTTCCCGCCGAGCGCCTTGTGGAGCGCATATCCGGAAGGCGTATGTGTTCGGGCTGCGGTGAAGTATTCCATGTTTCAACTTATAATAAATCCACCTGCCATAAATGCGGCGCGGATCTGTATATAAGAGACGATGACAGGGAAGAAACAGTGTGGAACCGGATAAAAGTTTATCAAGAGAATACCGCGCCTTTGATAGAATACTATGATAAGAGGCGCTTGCTCGAAAGGATAGATGGAGACAGAAATCCGGACGAGGTGTTCGCGGCGATAAGAAAGGCATTGGAGAAACGCGAATGACCATTGTGAAGAACGCGGCGGAGATAGCCAAAATGCGCTTGGCGGGCAAGCTTGTTGAGGATACGCTAGATCTCATGGGAGATATGGCAAAGGAGGGCGTATCAACGCTGGAGCTTGACAACGCGGCGCGCGCGTTCATAGTAAAAAACGGCGGCACGCCATCGTTTTTGAATTATCACGGGTATCCTAAGAGCATTTGCACGTCTGTAAACGAACAGGTAGTTCACGGGATACCGGGAAAGCGCGTATTGAATGACGGAGATATAGTAAGCGTCGATATAGGCGCGGTGTTGGACGGCTGGCAGGGCGACGCGGCGCGCACGTTCCTTATAGGCAATGTGAAGGACGAAATACGCGAGCTTGTCAAGGTGACAAGAGAATGTTTCTTTGAAGGCTTTAAGCAGGCCGTGCCGGGCAACCATATACAGGATATCTCAAGGGCGGTTGAGGAGCACGCCAAGGCTCATGGTTACGGCGTAGTGCGCGACCTTGT
>CAZUUR010000169.1:0-4804 GCA_964622815.1 uncultured Oscillospiraceae bacterium
GATAAACAAGCTTATCCGCGTCAACCGTCAGCTTTTGCAGGAATACGGCCGCGACCCGCGTCCGGACGAGATAGCCGCAGAGATGGGCATTTCGGAGGATAAGGTGCGCGAGATAATAAAGGTCGCGCAGGAGCCAGTGTCGCTTGAAACCCCCATAGGCGAGGAGGAGGACAGTCATCTGGGCGATTTCATACCCGATGACGACGCGCCCGCCCCGGCTGAGGTGGCCGCCTTCACGCTTTTGAAGGAGCAGCTTGTTGAGGTGCTCGAATCGCTCACGCCGCGCGAGGAGAAGGTGCTTCGCCTCCGCTTCGGGCTTGACGACGGCAAGGCGCGCACGCTTGAGGAAGTGGGCAAGGAATTTAATGTCACGCGCGAGCGCATCCGCCAGATTGAAGCAAAGGCTCTAAGAAAGCTCCGTCACCCATCACGCAGCAAAAAACTAAGGGATTTTCTTGAATAAGCCTTGCAAAACGGTCAATGCCATTTGATGCGGCGCGCCGCCCATGCGGGGACGCGCCGTTTTCTGCAAATTACACTTCGTTAAACGCAACTAAAATAGCTTCCAGTTTGCGCCGCTGCTCATCGCTTAGCAGCGGCGCTATTTGCTGCGCCATTACGCCAATCTGGCCGTCCTTTATCGCGCCCGAGCGCTTGAGCGCCACGAGCTCCTCCATAAGATCCGTTTCGCTTTTGCCCTCATATTGTGAATACGCCTTGCTCAGTTCCTCCGCCGACATATTCGGCATATTACCTTTATCCGTCATTTATAGCCTCCTATAGGTTCGTTATTATACCCTATGCGTATTCATGGGCAAGGTTCACAAATCGCATAAGGCGCATAGTATAAAATATCGGGAACCGGCCCAATAGGAGGCATATAAATGCAACAGCGATATTTTAGAGCCGCAAGAACGAATAATTCTCAGCACGGCGAGGGTGAGCGCGTCGCCCCCGCGCCGAGTGAATTTGAATCGCCCGCGCTCCTGCTTGGCAAGCGAATAAAAAAGGAGCAGGGGCGCGACCGCGTATACGAATATCTAGGCGCCATGGAGCCGTTTTTAGCTCCGGGCGAGCGAGAGCTAATCGCATCGCAGCTAGGCGTGGCAATTCCCGAACAGGGCTCGTATTCGCGCGCAAATAAGGCCAAGGAATCCGCGTCGCCGGGCGGCGCGGCGGGGGCACCCGATAACATGGCGGGGTTTTTAAAGCTGATGCAGCTTATGAACGGCTTTTCTTCACCCGCCGGAGCACAAAAAACGCCGGGTGCGGGCGGCGGGCCCGATCCGGCGATGCTTGCCAAGCTTATGGGAATGCTCAAATAGCCCAATAGTCAAACCCATGCTGGTTCGACTATTCTATTTTTAGCGTATCATGCCTAAGTATCTAAGATAGCCAAAGCCCGCCACGCATAAAAATGCCACAAAAACGCTGAAAAAAGGTATCCTGTCGCCATTATCCCGCCCCTGCTTATCTATGCAAAGATTGGTCAGCGGCTTTAATATCAGGTGCAGCAGCGCATACACGAGATACCCGGCGAAAGCGCCCAGCGTGTTGAGTATCAGATCGTCTATATCGCAGCTTCTGCCCACAAAAAGCTGGCAGGCTTCAATGAAAAGCGAGAGTATGAAGCCCGAAAATATAGTGCCTACACATTCGTTCTTCTCCGGCCAAACGAGGGGCAGCAAAAAGCCAAAGGGAACAAACAGCAGCAGATTGCCAAGCAAATTTTCATCTGTTGCCATTGCTAAAAGGCTTTGGTCGGCTGCTCCGGAAACATTAGATATGGTTTTGAAAGGCATAAAATTTATATCCGTAAGCCTAACGTCCGTCTTTATCCAATGCTCAAGCGTGAGGCCGGTTACCGAAAACAGCGCCACCATATAAAGGCCGAAAACGAGCGTAAAAAGCTCCGGTAATATTCGACTCTTACGTTTTTTTACGGTGATAAATATTATCACCTGCAACAAGATCAAAGGGATAGCGGCATAAAGCAGATCCCTTACTAAGCCAGTTGTATATACCTGCATATAAATCACCTCCGTGTCAAAGCTACTAAACCTTGATTACAATATAATTTATATCGCAGGTTCATTCAACATAGATATTGTAAACAAATCCTCACCTTATAACATTGCGCGCCCATGTGCCGCTCTTTAGCATGAAAAAGCCTATCAACGCCTTGAGTATCTCGATGAACTGCACGGCAAAGAAGATATACTTTATCTCAAACCCTGTAAAGTTTGCCAAAAGATACGCCATAGGAGCCGTTATCACCCAAAGAAAGACGGAATCAAACAAGAATGTGATAAATGTTCGTCCGCCGGAGCGTATTGAAAAATAGGCGGCGTGAGTGAAGGCGTGAAGCGGCAGCGCCAAGCCATCTATTATAAGAAGCTGAGTTGTTATGCGGCGCACCTCATCGCTGACATTATATATCTGAGGAATAAGCCCGGAGGTGGCGATGATGAGCGCGCCCATGAAAACATGGATAGTCACATCTAGGGCGATAAGCTTTCTATCCGTATCCTTTGCGGCCTCAATTTCATCATTGCCAAGCTGCTGGCCGACCATAATTGATATGGCGCTGCCCATTGAAAAGAGTATCATGCTAAAAAGCTGCCACACGGTTGCGGCAATATTCACCGCGGCTACAGTTTCAACGCCCCGCGTTGAATAGCACTGATTCACGAACGCCGTGCCCATAGACCAGAAAAGCTCGTTTAAAAGCAGCGGTGTGCCGGTAATGGCTATCTTTTTAACTATACTTAATGGTATGCCAAGGCTCTTGAAAGCGCCTTTTATGAACGGGAATTTTTCCGGCCTTGTATGCGTGCGCATCATAAGCCATGCAGTTTCAACAACGCGCGCTATTACCGTGGCGAGCGCAGCACCGCGAACGCCCATAGCCGGCAGGCCAAGCTTGCCGTATATAAGCACATAGTTTAAACAAAGGTTCACAAGAAACGATGCTATGCTTGCTATCATGGGAGATTTGGTCTCCCCCATCTCCCTTAACGTGCTTGCATAGCACTGAGAGAACATGAACGGAATAAGACCCCAAATGGCTATGGACAGATAATTTTTAGCTTCCAGCAAAGTTTGTTCAAGCGACGCGGCGCCATTTTCGCTCTCGTGCAGATATAGGCCTATAAGCGTATCGCCATAAAGCAACAGCACGGCCATAGCTGCTACGCTTACTACTACGCCCAAAATCACTTTGAATCTAAATGTATATCTAACGCCGTTATAATCCTTAACCCCGCTATACTGTGCGCCATATATAGACGCGCCCGAAAGCCCGCCGAATATGGTGAGGTTAAAAACAAATATGAGCTGATTTACTATTGCAACGCCCGATATGGCTTCTGTGCTCAGCGCGCCAACCATAACATTATCGAGCAGATTTACAAAGCTGGTTATGCCCTGCTGAATGACAAGCGGGATAACAAGTATAATAACGGCACGATAGAATTTTTTATCGCCTATCAGTTTTTTGAACATAATTATGACCATTGCTTTCGTTTGCGAAAGCATCCATTCGTCGGAATTGAGGCAGGTTTTGCTTCAAAATCGTCGCGCCTTCCGCGACAAGAGCCTCAAAAAGCTAGTTTGAAAGTAACTTTCAAACTTATCAAAAAAACGAGCCGCACGCAGCTCGCGGTACGACAGTAATCTTAACATATAGGAATACGCAAACACAATATATAATTTGCAAGGGAAAAAATAAGTTTATATCCGTGTAGCTTGTTATGATAAGGTAATAATAGTATAATAACTAATATGACAACTGCGTTTATCCGCGCATGTCAACAGTTATAGCTGTTTTGAATATTACTCACATACGAAAGCGAGGACACTTTGGCTTCTAAACTAAAAATCACGCCTCTTGGCGGCGTAGGCGAAATAGGCAAGAACATGACCGTAATAGAATACGGCAAGGATATGATAGTCGTTGACTGCGGCATGATTTTCCCGGACGACGACATGCCCGGGATAGATATGGTCATACCCGATATGACCTATATAGAAAAAAATCTTGATAAGCTGCGCGGCATATTTATTACCCACGGACATGAGGATCACATAGGCGCGCTGCCCTACGCGCTGCAAAACTTAAACGTTCCCGTTTACGGCACGCGCTTCACGCTCGCGCTTATCGAGCACAAGCTTTCTGAAAGTCACATCACCGGAGCAGACTTAAAGTGTGTAGTGCCTGGCGACACTATACGGCTGGGATGCTTTGCCGTAGAATTTATTAAGACCGGCCACTCAATTGCGGGCGCAGCCGCGCTTGCAATAACGACGCCTATAGGCGTTGTTATCCACACCGGTGATTTCAAGGTGGATTATACCCCTATAGACGGCGAGCCGATAGATCTCGCGCGCTTTGCTTATTATGGAACAAAGGGCGTACTGCTTTTAATGTCTGACAGCACGAACGTTGAAATGCCCGGCCACACGCAGTCCGAGCGGGAAATAGGCAAGACGTTTGAGCATTGCTTTGACAAGGCGAAGGGTCGTGTTGTGGTGGCAACCTTCGCATCGAACATATATAGAATACAGCAGATAGCAAATGTTGCTATATCCTATGGAAGGGTTATATGCTTTCAGGGGCGGTCAGTCGTTAACATAGCCAAGGTCGCCACAGAGCTTGGCTATCTTGATATACCGACCGAGCGCATAGTTGAAATCGACAAGCTGAAGGGTTACGAAGATAATAAAGTGTGCGTTATTACCACAGGCAGTCAGGGCGAGCCTATGAGCGGGCTTTTCCGCATGGCAAATTCCTCGCACAAGCTCA
>CAZUUR010000170.1:0-2683 GCA_964622815.1 uncultured Oscillospiraceae bacterium
CTAACCGCCCCTTCCGGCGGTTTGCCCAAGCGCTAACCGCCCTTCGGCGGTTTGCGCATTTTTACCCTTCGACCACAGGCTCGTCTATACCCAGACCGCCGAGATCGTCCACGGGTGCTTCGTCCTCGGGTTCTTCCACGGCCACTATAACAAATTCCTCAAGATGCGCCTCAATGGGAAGCTGAGCTATTATCGCGGGAAGATTAACGGTTATGCCGTCCATATTATATGGAAGCTCAAAGGCAACGTCCATTTCCCTTTCCGCGCCGCCCTTAGTGTCTGTTATGACGAGCTTCATATTGAAGCTCTGTCCTATCCACTTGGCCATGCCGCGCTCTTTATCATAGAGCTTGGCGGCCTGCTCGCCGTTTACATACACCTCAACCTTATAGGGCGCATTATACGTCGCTCCGTTATAGACAAACTCCTTATTATCGAAATAAATCGTGTGCCCGCGGCCGATTATAAACATCACGCCCGCTATAATTATGAGCACCAGCACGCTCGCGCCTATCATGAGAAGCTGTTTTGTCTTTGCTGTCATTTTGCCCCTCCCATGCGCTGCGCCATGGCAAGGTCGCGTCCGAGCTGCCCCTTCGCCTTGCGCTTTTTCGTTTCATACATTATAAGCGCCACAGTTATTACGCCGTAGCTTGCGAACACGCGGAAATATTCGCCTATCATAGAGTCGCCCGTGAGCTTCGCGCCCGCGCTCGGTGCAACTATGAACATGAGGTGGAATAGTATCACGCCCAGGAAAACATTTCCTATATTCGCCTTGTCAACGCTCGCGCCGCCGATGAGCAGCGCCGCTATGCAGAACATGCCTATCTGCGTATGTGCGCTGTAGGTGGAGAGATTGCCGATGTTTTGCAGATACAGTATCATGCCAAAGCCTGCGAACACGGTTGATATAACTATGGATATTATCCTCGTGCGGTCAACCTTTATGCCCGCGTCGCGCGCAACGTCCATATCCTGACCCACCGCGCGCATGTCCTGGCCGAGCTTGGTCTTGCGGAACCATATTATGAACAGGCACAGTATGCCTATTATCACAAATGTGAGCACCGGTATTTTAACGCCGCCTATCCTCACCGCGAGCACATTATCTATGCACTGACGCATATTGAGAAGGCTCACCGTGTTCCTTATGCCGTAGCCGCGCGGCAGCTTTATGGACGAGTGCGCTATGGGGATAATAGAGCCCATCATGTACAGCACCACAAGCTGGTATAGACCGTTCATGAAATAGCTGATGATATAGCTCGTTATCATCTCGCGACCCTTGGCGCGGTTCAAAAGCGAGCCGCACATTATGCCAAGGCCTATTGAGATGGGTATTGATATTATCATCGCGAGGATAACGCCCGGTATGCCCCAAATCTGCCAGTCGGCAACAAATATGAGCGCTATCTCGCCCGCCATCGCGCCGAGGGTCATGCCGAAGTTAAGACCCATGCCCGCCATTATCGGGATAAGAAGGCTCAATATGAGGAATATGTTGCGCCCCATTCTCGTGATTATCTCATCTAAAAGATAATCTATTGAGAAGCCCGAAACCGGTATGCACACGGCGCAGATAACTATGAACATCACCGGCACTGTGTTGTTTTTTATGAAGTCAAGCAGCTTTGTACCTATATTCTTCATCTTGAACCCTCCGTTTTCCTGGTCACAGCGTAGAGTATCATGCCGTTGGATACGATTATTCTGATAACCTCGCTCATGTCCATGCGGATCATATTGTTCATTACGGTGGGCGTCATGGTGACTATGCCCTGGAATAGGAATGTGCCTAATATCACATTTGCTATTGAGGCCTTATTCACGCTCGCGCCTCCGATAAGTATCGCGCTCACCGCCGGCAGCGCCATGAAGAAGGGCGCCATGTAAAGCTGAATGAACCCGAAGCCTTGCTGATAAACGAGTATGCCCACCGCCGCGAGCCATGTTGACATGATAACGCTCAGCGTTCTCATTTTATCAACATTTATGCCCGAAGCCTTGGCAAAGGTGGGGTTTGAGCCAACGGCCGTCATTGCCGTGCCGGTCTTGGTGTGCAAAAACGCCCACATCAAAAATGCAAGCAGCGCAAAGAGCAGTATGCTGCCCGTGGGTATTGACAGGTTGCCTATCTCAATTTTGAGGAAGTTAGCCAGCACCTTATCATAGAAGCCCTCGAGCGATATTGTTGTGCGCAGACCCTTGCCCGAGAAGCCCCAAACCATTGTGGGGCTTGTGAAGGGCAGAAGCAGCCACATCATGCACATAAAGGAAACGCTTGAGAAGCCAACGTATGTGGCTATCATCATCTCGCCGCCCTTTATTTTGTTCAAAAGCGCGCCATAGCCCTTGCCGAATATCAGCGCGAACGGAGTGGCTATCACTATCGCCATTATAAAGCTCAAAGGCCCTGTGAAGCCAAACTGAATTGATATTGTCGCGCCGAGAAGCCCCGATATTATGCCCAGCGGCAAGCCAAAGTTAAGGCCGCAGCCCGAATGTATCATGGGCACCATGGCAAGCACCATTATGGCGTTCCAGCTAAAGCGGTTTATAGTGTTGGTGAGCTGAGTCACAAAATCCGCTCCCACGAACGGGGCGGCAATGAACAGCACCAGCAGGAAAGCCGCTATTATAAGCCTTGGCAGGCCGAAATTGTGCACCAGCTCCGCCAGCT
>CAZUUR010000170.1:2693-4742 GCA_964622815.1 uncultured Oscillospiraceae bacterium
TAGGCCAAGCTTATCGTTAACTATTTTTTCCATTTGCTTCTTACAATAGCTTTCGCTATGCGAAAGCCTCCTTTCTTGTGGAATTGCAGAGCGCGGTTTTACGAAGCATCGGCATTTGCTCAAGGCGCTGCGGGGAGGGGTGAGCCGGTTGCCTGCGTCCTTGCCACGCGCCGCGTTCCGCTACAAATCCTTATTTCACTTGACTTATCATGAGCATACCAAATTCCTCGGAGGAGTTGACGGCGGGGAGTATGCCCGCTATGCTGCCGCCGGAGACTATGGCTATCCTGTCGCATGTCTGCCTAAGCTCCTCAAGCTCGGAGGATACCATAACTATGGTAACGCCCTTTTCCCTGTTGAGCTTTTTGAGCGCCTCCAAAACGAGGCTCTTTGCGCCAACGTCTATGCCGCGCGTAGGCTCTGAAACGAACAGGAACTTTGGCTCAAGCGCAAACGCCTTTGCAAGGCATATCTTCTGCTGATTGCCGCCCGATAGCTCTTTGGCCTTTTGCTTGGAGCTGGTGCATTTTATCGCAAGCTCGTCTATATATTTTTCCGTGACCTTGCGTATCGCCCTTTCGTCTCTCCACTTGATAAAGCCGAGTATATTTTTAAGGAATTTATTCTGTATCTGCATGGCAGGGAAGGCTATATTCCACTCAAGCGTTTCATCGAGCAGCAAGCCAACGCCGCGTCTGTCCTCGCTAACGAAGGCTATCTGCGAATCGAGGCATTTTCTTGGGCTGTTAAGCTCTATTTTTTTGCCCTCGAACTCTATCTCGCCGCCCGCAGCGTAAAGCCCCATAACGCCGTTGGGTATGCCCAGCTTGCCCTGACCTGCAAGGCCGCCCACGCCCAGAATTTCGCCTTTTCTAACGTCCAGCGATACGTCGCGCACGGTTTCGCCGGGCATATCCACCCAAAGGCGCTTTATGCTCATCATTATCTCGGCGTTCGCATCGTCCTCCTTGGCCACGTTCGCCGCGCCCGCGTCAACATTGCGACCCACCATATAACGGGTGATTTCGGAAACGTTGGTGCTCTTGGCGGGAACGTCCTGCACCATGTAGCCATCGCGCATTACGACCACCTTGTCGCACACGGTGAGAATTTCGTGCAGGCGATGGGTGATGAAGATTATGGATATACCCTGCGCCGCCATCTTTCTTATTGAATCGAGCAGCGCGTCGGCCTCGTGCTCGGTAAGAACGGCGGTCGGCTCATCGAGTATGAGAAGCTTTAGCTGTTCTTTACTTAGCTCGCGCGCAATTTCGGTGAACTGCTTATGGCCCACGGGCATGTCGTTTATAACCAATTTACGGTCTATATGAACGCCCATTTTCTCTATGGCGCCCTCGCTGCGCCCGGTCATTTCGTTGTAATTTAAAGTATCAAGCCTGTCGCCGAATACCTGTGAAAGTATGTTCGTCTTCTTTGGCTCGCGATTAAGAAGTATGTTTTCGGTGGCCGTGAAGCCGGGGATCAGTGAAAATTCCTGATGAACCATGCCTATGCCCGCAGCAAGCGCGTCGAAAGGCGTATCAAATTGCATCTTCTCGCCGTTTATGAGTATGTCGCCCTCATAGCCGCCGGTGTCCTTTATCACGTTCATGCCGAAAAGTATCTTCATCAGCGTGGATTTACCAGCGCCGTTCTCGCCCACAAGACCCACTACCTCGCCCTCTTTAACGGTGAGGTTTATGTCCGTGAGCACCTGATTGCCAAAGAAGTCTTTTTTGATATTTCGCATCTCCAACAATGGAGTGACTTCGTTTTCCATATCGCTTGACCCTCCTCAAAATTACGTCAGCGCCCGGAGCGTTAACGCTTGAAGCTATGAAACCTATATTTCATACTTCATTACCGAACTTCCGCGCGCGGCTTACAAGCTGAGTTTATACGCTTTGCTTTCGCCGCTTCGCAGGGTTTTACCGTACAAAAAATGGGGGGAGGGATAAATCCTTCCCCCCAAGAAATGGGTCAGATTATTTGATTGTGAAATACTTCTCCGGAACCTCAATAGTGGTGGAACCCATGTAATGACCGGGG
>CAZUUR010000171.1:0-4738 GCA_964622815.1 uncultured Oscillospiraceae bacterium
TAATTATATTTTTGAGTACTAGTTTGAGCAATATTTCTCCAATCAATTTCTTGTTTTGTTTCCACACAGATTCCTTTTCTATTTGTTCCACAAACTTGAGATGTTATATTTCCATATGCACAACAATATCTAGTATATTCGGATCCAACCAAATCTAATCCATTTCCTATTGAATCATTTGTTACTATTATATTAGAACGTTTATATTCCTCTAAAGAATCTTTATAATCTCTAGCAAGTTTTGCATTACCAATTTCTTGGCATATATTTATTATTTGATTATAAGCATATATAACAGCTTCTTTTTCATTTTTTTTCTTACTATCAATCATGATAGATTCTAATCTTTTTATTTCTGCTTCTGAGTATACATTTATAAATGCATGATTTACCTGTATTTTAGATTCATCAATTACAAATTTAATAGGTAATCTTTGACCTTTCCTTTGCATTACCTCTCCTCTTTTACTAGATGATGGAATAGAGTATTCTACACCGATTATTGCAGCATCAATTGGTGCTTCTACACCTAGTTTAGGAATTTTAGAAACTATATCAAAATAATAATATTGCTTTTTATCAATATGCATATTATTTATATTGATTACAATTTCATCCCTTCCACTACCTTTACCTAGATATGCATTAGTAGGTAATCCTCTATATATATGTCTTAATCTAAAGTATTTATTATTTAATCTTATTTTTAACTTAACATTTGTTAATATTGAGTTTTGACAATATTGAAGAGAATCTATTGCTATTCTAGATATATCTGTGTTAGTGCTAACTAAGTGACCTTGTCCTCCTAATACACTTGCAATATTATCTAATACGAATAAGTTACTTTCTTCACCTATACCTAATGTATCTATAGATATATTTAGTTGCTTATATTTTTCTATTTCATCATTTAACATATCTTCTTCAGCATGGTTTAAACTCTTTCTTAAGCCACTTATTAATAATACCTTTTTAATTCTTTCATTATCTTTTGACATCATAACTTCTCTAGCTTGTTTTAAACCTAGATATAAGTTTGAATTTCTTGAATCACCTTGTATAACTGTGATTTCCTTCATTTTATTTATAGCTTCTATACTTGTAAGGCTATCCATTATTACTTGTGGTCCATCTGAATAAGTTATAAGAGATAAAGTATCATTATGTTTTATTGTTAATGATAATGCTCTAATAGCTTCTGTTATTTCTGCTAATCTATCAGAAGTTTTATCTACAACCACACAATAATCTACTCCTCTATTAAAAGCATGCCCCTCTTGTGTGAATTTAGTTCTTATTTGGTCACTTGGCATTATAGCTACAGCTAGTTTAAAATTATCTTCTGCTTTAGTACTTAGTAATGCACTTTTATCTAATGTTGTTTGTAATGTAATATTTAACATTTTTCCTCCTAAAAATTTATTTAAAATATAGTTTAAGCAATATACTGGTGATGTTATCTCCACCACCTAATTCATTTGCTCTATTAACAAGAATTTCATTTATTTGTTTTAAAGACCTACCCTTTTCTTTTATTAATATCTCTCTAAGTGTCATATCTGCTGACCATGGGTCATCATCTCTCATAGCTGTATCAATATAATCTGTAAGTCCATCACTACATATAAGCAATATATCTTCATTAAGTAAATTAAATTCCTGTAGCTTAAAGCTTTGTATTTTAGGTTCATATTTATCATTTATATATGAAACCCCACCTATATACTTTGTTAAGCTAGATTTAGAAGATATATCATTATATTTATCTAAGGACATATAATGAGTAAGTGCTCTTTTACCTAAATTATCTTCATTATTTAATATAGTCAGATTATTATCATTAGAAAAAACATACATAGGTGTATCACCTAAACTTATATAATATAATTTATTATTAATAATAATTCCAGCTGATATAGTTGTACTCATTATACCTTTTGATTTTAGAAAATCTTCATATGTTATATCATCTAATTCTGACTCTACATATTTAAATATTTCTATACAACTTTCACTAACTATTTTTTCAAAAAAATCATTTATTTCAGATTTATTTGTTAGTTGTGTTTGATATTTATTCCAATTATAGTTACATACTTGTTTAACTATATTTGATGCTTCATATCCACAACCAAAGGAACAGTTTGATACACCATCCGCTATCATAAAAAATAACTTATTATTTTCTCCCTTTAATATTAGGGCACTATCTTCATTTAGTTTGTTTATATCTTTAGATTTTAACTTATATTTTTTTAACTTACCTTCACCTACATGAGTTTTACCGGAACCTACGAAAGATAGCTCCAAGTTTTCATTAAATCCCCTGCCTCTATTTTCATAAAAATTATTAATTATAATATCTAGATTTTCTTTTGCCGATTTTACACTCTCATACCTCTCATCATTATAAATACTTGTACTTTTTCCTATAAAAGTATGTAGCTCTAGAGGTAGATTAAGGCCAAATAAATTAATATTATAAGATAAAAATCTCTCTTCACTATATTTGTTGTATTTAATTCTATTATTAAAAATTAACTTAACGAGTATTTTACCTAAAATATTTACATCTGTGCTTTTATCTATATTGATATCATCCTCATTTAAAACTTCAGGTGCACAAATATTTCCCGGTATATATTTATATAGATTATCTTTTTTTCTTAATAATCTTCTGTTTAATTTTAGTATAATTTTACGTTCATCTTTATTTATTACGAAAAAATCTTCTAAATTAACAGAACCTAATATGTACTCTTTTTCTTCTATATGGTTTAAAATCTCACTTATTGAACTAATTATATTTAATATTTCTATAGAATGTAGCTCTTTATTTTGTATAAAACTTTGTAAATCTGATAAATCTCCATCAACTTTACTCAAATCATCACATACTAAATATTTATCTAAATCGTATGTATTACATAACTCCATATCTTAAGTCACCCCCCTTCTAGAAATTAGTAACTAAAATTAACTAAAGATAATTGTTCCATGTTGTCTTTAATTTCTAAATCATCCATATTCCCTGTTCTATCTATTTTTATTTCATCTAAAAGGGAGTTATCCATTTTATCAATTACCTTTACATCTATTATTGAGTTTTCATCATAACTAATAGATATATTTATAGGTGACCCTTTTGGTCTAGGTTTTAAATTAATCTTAGCAGTTGCTATAATATCAACCTTATCTACTTCATTGCTATCTCCTTCTGATAGCTTTAGTGTGTATTGTTTTTGATTGTCTATAACAGTTCTAAAAACTATATTTTGCTTACAAGGTATAGTTGTATTTTTATTGATAATAATTTTATTTAATTCTCTATTATTTTTTTTATCGTACCATACTATACCTAAACTTCTTGCACAGACATCAGATATTTTCATAGGTTTTGCTATATTATCAATATTAGCTTGAATAGCAGCACCAATTGCCACAGCTTCATCTGGATTTATTTCTCTAGATGGTTTTATACCTATCAATTTTTCTATTTGATCAGATACCATTTTAATTCGAGTAGATCCACCTACTAATAATATTTTATCTATGTCATTCCAAGTAAGTTTTGCATCTATTACTGCTCTATTCATTATCTTTATAGTTTTATTAATCATACCAGATATCATATGGTGAAATTGGTCTTGAGTAATTTCTATATCTAAGGTATGACCTCTACCAGTAATACTTATCTTACAATGATTTCTAGTAGATAGTGTCTTCTTACACTTTTCTACTTTTTGTCTTAAATCTTGCATTGCTTTTCTATCAGTATATAGCTTTTTATTGAATTCCTGCTCAAATACATACATCACATGTTTTATAATTTGATTTTCAAAATCAACTCCACCTAAGTGTTTATCACCTAAAGATGATTTTATAGTAATATTTCCATCTTTTAATTCCATAACTGTGGCATCAAATGTTCCTCCACCTAAATCATATACTACTATATTTTGGTCTATAGCATTTTTATTAAGACCATAGGCTAATGCTGCTGCTGTTGGTTCATTTATAATTTTATTTAATTTTATGCCACAAATTTTACATGCATCTATAGTAGCTTTTCTTTCGTTATCATTAAAGTCTGCTGGAACTGTAACTACTGCCTCAGTTATTTCTTCTCCCAAATACTCTTGTGCATCATTTATAAGTTTTTTTAGTATTAATGCTGATATACCTTCTGGTGTTATTGCCTTACCATTTAGCATATATCTACCATTTTTCTTTCCTATATATCTCTTTATAAATTGAATTGTATTTTCTGGGTTTATTATTGATTCATCTTTAGCTACTTCACCTACAATTGGTGTTCCTTCATCAAACAATACTACTGATGGTGTTGTTCTATTTCCTTCTCTATTTGATATTATTTGAGGTGTTCCATATTCATCTATATAAGCAATTGCTGAATTTGTAGTACCTAAATCTATTCCAACCTTCATTTATACGACTCCTATTTTATCTGTTGATAAATCTTTTTATTAATTTAATAAAACTATTTTCTACTACTTGTACTCTCATACAAGCTAAAGTTATATTATCTCTTTCTCCAGCTTTCATAACATCATTAACTAGTTTTTCGCATGAGGTCTGAAGATAATTATTATCATATTCTATAAGCCTATGTCTTAATCTCCTAATAGTTGCTTTAGTATCCATCTTATTGTAGTATCCATCACTACAAACTATAAAAGAACAGCTATTCTTTATTTTTCCCATATCTGTATAT
>CAZUUR010000172.1:0-4687 GCA_964622815.1 uncultured Oscillospiraceae bacterium
CGAAAAGCACCACTATCACCGCGAGCACGAATATGAGCACCACCATGCCGGGGCTTACGCGCTGCTCCTCATCATCATTTGAATATTCTTCCTCATCGTCCAAAAAGTCGTTGCGCTTGGCGCGGGGCGCTCTTGCTTTTTTGCGCTTGCCCTGCATCTCCCCGTCCTCGCCAAAGAGCAAAAGCTCGTCGTTATCCTCCTCGTCGGGCAGATCCAGATCGTACATATCGGTCGTGGCCTCCTTGGCGGCGCGGCGCTTTTCCTCCTTATCGCGCTTTTTCGCCTCGCGGCGTGCGCGGCGCTGCGCGGCAGGCGAGAAGGTATCGTCCTCATCAGCGGCAAATATATCGTCCTCTATCTCGCTTTCAAGCTCCGCCTCTATCTCGCGCGGCAATGGCTTTACGGCCGCTTTCTTAGCGCTGTTCGCCCGCTGAGCGCGTTCGCCGCCCTCGGGCGCAATAAACTCAAGTTCCTGCGCCGTCTCCATGGACGCAAGCTTCATCACCTCGTCAAGCGGGGTTGCCGTAGGCGCGGCCTCACGCGGGGCAGCCTCGCGCGGGACAAATGGCACTACGGCGGGCTTTACGTCCTCCGACTCATCGAGCGTGGCAGAAACGGCCTCGGCCGAGCTTCTTTGGCGCACTATGACCGGTGCCGGCTCAACGCTGCGGGGCTGCTCGGCTGCGAAAGCGGTGTCCTTTGCAGGCGCAGCCTGCTCGGCTTGCGGCGGCTGCGCCTCCGTTCCTATTGCGGCCTCCTCGCCATCGCTTTGAGCAAGCACCTCCTCGACCATGTCGCCAAGAAGCATTTTCTCATAAGCCGCGTCGTCACAGCAAATATCGGTGATGTACATGAGTTGAGCGTCTATATCGTAGGAAAGCCTGCTCTGCTTTGCAAGGCGCACCACCTGCGCCATTGTGCGCTTGGCACAGGCGCGGGCTTCCTCCTTATCGTTCCTGAGCGCTAAAGCGCGCTCATATATAGGCTTTGAATATAGATTTAAAAACGCCTTTAGCTCCTCTTTATTGCCGCCGTTCAATATGTCAATAAGCTCGTTCAAGATACTTCCCTTTCCATATATGATGTTAACTTTATTATAAACCAAATTTCACTTTCTCACAATAATTATTCTTCGCGGTTCGACTTTGCCGTGCCAAAGCATAGGATTGTTTATGCTGGATAGATTATCGCGCCATAATTATATTCATTGCTTTCGCTTGCCAAAGCTGGAAAATGGGGCAGGTTTTGCGCCGGCAAAATCGTCCGCGCAGCTATTCGTTTGCTCTCGGCGGCGAAAGCCTCAAAGCGCAAGCAGGAAAGCTTGCTTTCATATATGCGCGCGCTCTGTCGCGCTTGCGGCGGCCGTGCTTACGCTTTTCGTGCTTATAATTCGCGGGTGCGTCATGTCGCGCTCGCCGCTCGAAGCCGCGCCAAAGCCCGTCGCGCTATCGCCCGGGCGCTCCTTATGCATTTATAACGATGAAACATGCAAGATTGAAACCATTGAGCTTGAAACCTATCTCGTTGGCGTGGTGGCCGGCGAAATGCCCGCTTCGTTTGAGCTTGAGGCGCTAAAGGCGCAGGCCGTCGCCGCGCGCACATATACGCTGTGGCGAGTTGAAAATCGCCCGTGCGAGCGTCACTCATGCGATATTTGTACCGATAGCAAATGCTGCCAAGCCTATTGCTCCGAGGCGTATATGCGCCAAAAATGGGGCAGCTCCAATTATGAGGCATTCTCAAAAAAGCTGCGCCTCGCCGTGGAAGCGACGTGCGGCGAAACGCTTTTATACAACGGAGAATATATCGAGGCGCTTTTTCACTCGAGCGCCGGCGGGCAAACCGAGGATTCCGAGCATGTTTACGCCTGCGCGCGCCCATATCTAAGGAGCGTTGAAAGCCCTGAGCGTGGCGCGGACGCCGCCACTCAAACGCTTTCGTTCACCGCGCGCGAATTTGCCCGCGCGGTAAACAGCGAATATCCACAGGCGCAGCTTTCAAGCAAGCTTTCCAAGCTTAAAAATCAGGTCAAGGTGCTCTCACGCTTTGACAGCGGACGGGTTGAAGCGCTCAAATTGGGCGGCGCAACGCTTACAGGCCGCGAGCTTCGCTCGCTCCTTGAACTAAGAAGCGCAAATTTCACCATTAACTTTACCTCCGATGAAATTCAAATTGCCACCGTGGGCTACGGGCACGGCGTTGGCATGAGCCAGCGCGGCGCAAATATTATGGCTATGGAGGGAGCTGAATATAGCGAGATATTGCTGCATTATTATACAGGCGTGGAGATAAAACGCAAATAGAGTGCGCGGGCGGCGTTTTGCGCAGAAAAGCGGTCGAGCCAAGCCTCGACCCTACGGTGGGCGGGCAAGTGCCGCGCGGGCAAATCATTGGTGAATTTTATGTGAAATGGCTTCGCCGCGTTGCAAAGCTTGGCGCAACATGTTAAAATTTCGGATATGGAAGATATTGAAACGCGCCAAGAGCTAAACAAATATATTTACAAACGCATTGGCGCGTATAATTGGCTTTACGGCATATTGTGCGCGGTATGCGTATGTCTTGTGCTGTTTCTGGCGCTTTTAAGGCCGCTGGGCGTTGCTGACGCGGGCATGACGCCGGTGCTTCAAGAAAGCGACGTGCTGCTTATTTCAACGCTTTTGCAGCACATACAAACGCCGCCGCGCGGGGCGATTTTTGCCTTTACCACTAAGAAGGAAGCGCCGGTGGACGGCGTTGTCCGCGGCGGAGACACCGTTATAGGGCGCATCGCTGCGCTGCCTGGCGAAATGGTAGCGGTGCATGAGGGCAATGTGTACATAAACGGCATGCTGCTCGATGAAAGCGCCTATGCAACCGGCGCGCTCACATTTGATATGGAGCAAACGCTGCTTGGCAGGGGCGAATTTTTCATTTTGCCGGACAGACGTTCTTTCGCGTGCGAAGAACCGGGCTACTATGTGATCCCGTTCGAGCGGCTGACCGGCTGTGCGCGATTTAGAATATCGCCCATAGAACGCCTGGCGATTTTTGTGTATTAAATCAAATTTGCAGCAAACTAAAGCACAGGAAAGCTAAAAAACGAAGGAGAAAAGCAATGGAACTCACGCTAACAAAAGAAAATTTCCAAAAAGAGATCATTGAGAGCGACGTGCCCTGCCTTGTGGACTTTTGGGCAAGCTGGTGCGGCCCGTGCCGCATGGTAGCGCCCATAGTGGAGGAAGTGGCAAAGGAGGTCGAGGGCAAGGCGAAGGTTGGCAAGGTCAATGTGGACGACGAACCTGAGCTTGCCCGCGAATACAACGTGATGAGCATACCCACGCTGATAGTTATTAAAAACGGCGAGGAAACAGAGCGCAGCGTGGGCGCAAAGCCCAAAGCGCAGCTTGTGAAAATGCTCAGCATATAAGCCGGCATATCGGCAGCGGAGCAAAACGGGAAGGCCGTGCGCCCTCCCGTTTTTATGGACTCAAACCCGCACCCGAATTGGCGCATGGGTTGGGCAGATACGATAATTTTTGGGGGTGTCCTTATGCACATGATAAAGCGGTTCGTTCAATATTATAAGCCTCATTTAAAGCTTTTTACGATAGACATGCTTTGCGCGTTCACCGTGGCGCTTTGCGATCTTTTTTATCCTATGATAACAAAGGATATAATCAATATTTATGTGCCAAATCAGCAGCTCAATTTGCTTATAACCTGGTCTGCGGCGCTTCTGGGCATTTATATTGTAAAAGCGATTTTAAACTATGTGGTCACATATTGGGGGCATATTGTGGGCGTAGGCATACAGGGGGATATGCGCCGCGATATGTTCAGACATCTTCAAAAGCTGCCCTTTTCATATTTTGACGAAACCAAAACCGGCTCTATAATGAGCCGCCTTATAAACGATCTTATGGACGTTTCCGAGCTTGCGCACCATGGGCCGGAGGATATTTTTCTCTCGCTGCTGATGCTAATAGGCTCTTTTATAATGCTGTCCACAATAAACGTTTACCTCACGCTCATGGTATTCGCGGTGATACCGATAATGGTGTTTTATGCCATTAAATCGCGCAAGCACATGCGCGAGGCATTCAAGGCGTCGCGCGTGGAGACGGCCGAGGTGAACGCCAATGTGGAAACCGCCGTCGCCGGCATACGCATAAGCCGCTCTTATACGGCCATGCCTCATGAGAATGTGAAATTCGATTCCGCGAACGAAAAGCTAAAGGGAGCGCGCAAGCGTTCCTACAGGGCAATGGCCACGTTCAACACCGGGCTTGGCTTTTTCTCGGATTTTCTTTATGTTGTGGTGCTTGTGGCAGGCGGGCTTTTCTTCTATAACGGGCTAATTGATATAGGCGAGTTCGCGGCGTACTTATTATATATCGCCATGTTTTTAAAGCCGATAAACCGCCTTGTAAGCATATACGAGCAGCTTCAAAACGGCATGACGGGCTTTGCGCGCTTTATCGAGGTGATGGATACGCCCGTTGAGAAGGACGAGCCGGGCGCTGTGGACGCAAAGACGCTTTCGGGCGACATAGAGTTTAAATCCGTCACCTTCCGCTATGGCAACAGCGACGTTGCCGACGCCGACATGCACGTTATAGAAAATCTCTCCATAACCATAGAGCACGGCACTACCGTGGCGCTCGTAGGGCCCTCTGGCGGCGGCAAATCCACACTTTGCAATCTC
>CAZUUR010000173.1:0-2192 GCA_964622815.1 uncultured Oscillospiraceae bacterium
AACAAAACATATTTTAAAGAGCTTTCTATGTATATATTGGCCGGTAAAAAGAAGCTGGTTAAAGTTCAAGGAGAAGAATTGCCAATACTTATGGAAAAATCCGCTGCCAGTGGTCTTCCGGAGGATGCACAGGCGGTTAACGATATGATTGCTATGTGCAACCGTTTTGAGAAGAAGATTCATGATTTGGAGTTGACCAGAATGATATCAATTCAAATGGCACCCCAGATCCGCCTGGTTCAGGGAAATGACACTATTATGGCTGAGAAAATACAGTCCACAATTGTCAACACAATTCCTCTTTGGAAAGGTCAAATGGTTTTAGCCTTGGGAGTCACACATTCTGGCCAAGCTGCAAAGGCTCAGAGAGAAGTAACTAATATGACCAATGAGTTACTAAGAAAAAATGCAGAAATTCTTAAAACGGCGACAATAGATACAGCAAAGGAATCAGAGCGAGGAATTGTGGATATTGAAACACTTCAAATAACCAATGAGTCATTGATATCAACACTTGATGAAGTGATGCGTATTCAGACAGAAGGTCGTCAGAAGAGGAAGGAAGCAGAAATTGAGCTTAGCCGAATCGAAAGAGAATTGAAAAGTAAGCTTTTAGACATCAAAAATTATTGATGGTATTCTTATTATTTTGGTATGTTTTATTACGGCAGAGCATGCACATTTTAATCTACTAAACATATAATATATGACGAATTATATATTCATTAATTATCAATGTATAAATATAAGTTAAAAATAAAATTTTCATCCACCATGTAGAGCCTAACAGATACGAAATGCATTATTTTTATATTTTTTTACGAGAAAGTTACAGTTTTCGTTGTAATTTAAGCATGTCTATCACTTGTGAAAAAAATGCAGATATTTAATCACTTATTGCATATTTATTATAGACAAGAAGCCACATCTCATATGATATTAAATTCATATCTGTGGTTATTTTTTTCTAAATGGACAATAATTTATAGTGAGCAAATAAATTAAATTATTAAAAAGAGGCATATATGAATGCCTTATTATCGGCAGAGGAGGGCAATATACTTGTAGGGCGTGCTGCAAGGATAATTATTAAATTGAATTATTAATAAACCTATTGTAGAATTATATTTACTAGAGAAAAACGAGGAGTTTTTATGAAAAAAACAATAGGAATTTTTGCTCATGTGGATGCAGGAAAAACTACTTTCACAGAACAGCTTCTTTATAAAACAGGCAGCATACGAAACTTAGGAAGAGTTGACCATAAAAATTCTAGCATGGATACTAATGAAATAGAACAAAATAGAGGAATTACAGTCTTTGCTGATCAAGGTGTTTTCCAATTTAATAATGATACTTACTATATAGTAGATACGCCTGGACATATAGATTTCTCAGCAGAAACTGAAAGGTCTATGTCCATGCTTGATTATGCTATTTTAATTATAAGCGGGAGTTCAGGAGTACAGGCTCACACTACAACGCTATTCAAGCTGTTGAAATTATACCATATACCTACTTTTATTTTTATTAATAAAACTGATATTGATAGTTTTAATTTGCAAACAGCAATAGAATTAATTTCATTTACTAAAGGCACGGGGAGCATTAGCTTTATGCATGATGGATATGATTTATGTGAAAATGCAAATGATGTAATAGAAAAAATAGGATATGACAAAGAAAGAGATGTGGAAAACACTTCAACATCTGTATTTTGTGCCCATGGTACTTCTTTTACTGTACCTTGGCATGAAGCAGAAAAGTATATGCATACAATTTAGACATGTCTTCCCCTATTTTCTCGTCAGGAAAAATACAGGAAGGCACTGGGTAGTTTCTTGAACATCCCGGTGCCTTTTTTAATTTGCGTCCAATTAATTATCAAAGGAGTATTGAAGATAAAGATTTCTATGGGTTCCTAATTTATTTCAATTGTAAAATTAATTACTTAATGATTATTGACATATGCCGAAAACTGAGTATAATAAGAATAGGTGGCATATGTCATAAACTAACAGGAGGCGAACAGCATGCCAAAAAGGGCAGAAAACTGTGTTGCAAAACTGGCTCAAGGTTATTGATAAACAATTAGAGAACTTATAATGGGAATCAGGGATAACCGGAGGATGCTCTTGTTATTACTGATTAGAATGGAGGATTTTTATGAAAATAGCAATTCCGGTAGATGA
>CAZUUR010000173.1:2214-4647 GCA_964622815.1 uncultured Oscillospiraceae bacterium
TATTTTCTTATTTATGACACTGAAACGAAAGAAAGCATATTTATAGATAACAGTGCTGCTGCAAGCACAGGTGGTGCAGGAATTAAAGCTGCACAAACAATAGTAGATAATAAAGCGGATGCTTTGTTGACACCCAGGTGTGGAGAAAATGCTGCTGACGTACTCAAATCTGCAGATATCAAAATATTTAAAACGATAACCTCTTCAATTAAAGAAAATATTGATGCCTTTATGGATGGAAAAATTCCTTTGCTAGACGAAATCCATGACGGATTTCATGGACATGGGGGCAATTAATATGAGAATAGCTGTGCTAAGTGGCAAGGGCGGCACAGGAAAAACACTGGTATCGGTAAATTTAGCTGCTGTAGCAAAAACATCCGTATATATAGATTGTGATGTCGAAGAGCCAAATGGGCATCTGTTTTTTAAGCCTGAATATGTCCAGGAGGAAGGAATACCAGTAAAAATTCCAAAGGTAAATAATGAGCTTTGCAATGGGTGCCGAAAATGTGTTGATTTTTGCAAATTCAATGCCCTTGTCTACATCAAAAACAAACTTATTGTATTTGATGAGATTTGCCACTCCTGCGGCGGCTGCGTTATGCTATGCCCTGAAAATGCATTGACAGAGAAAGAAAAGGTTATTGGAAAATTTCTAAAAGGAGCTTCAGACCAGGTATTGATATACACGGGAATATTAAACACCGGTGAAGCCTCGGGTATTCCGATTATCAAAAAGCTGCTTGCCGAAAATAAACAAGAAGTACATAAACAGACTTTTATAGACTGTCCTCCCGGCAGTGCTTGCATTGTAATGGAAAGCATTAGGGATGCAGATTATTGTATATTGGTAGCAGAACCCACATTATTTGGTGTTCATAACCTCAACATGGTATATGAGCTGGTCAAGTTATTCCATAGACCTTTCGGGGTGGTTCTTAACAAGTGTTTGAAAGAAGAAAACCCTGCAGAGAAGTTCTGCTTAGAAAAAAATATTAAGATTTTAGGTAGGATTCCATTTGAAAATGAATTGGGAATCTTGAATTCAAATGCAGAAATTGCCGTAAATAAAAATGAAAAATATAGAGAATTGTTTTCTTCTCTGCTTAATACGGTTATAAAGGAGGTACAGCATGAAACAGCTACTGATTCTTAGCGGAAAAGGCGGCACAGGAAAGACAACCATAGCAAGTGCATTTATAAAGCTTGCTGACGCCAATGCGTATGCAGATTGTGATGTGGATGCACCTAATCTGCACCTTATAACCGGATGGAATGCTGAACCGAAAAAAACAGATTATTATGGATTGCCAAAAGCAAAGATAAATCCAAGACTGTGCATTAAATGCGATAAGTGCAGACAAAATTGTCGATTTGGTGCTATTTCAACAGATGAAAAATACAAGGTTGACCCTTTTGCATGTGAAGGTTGCAGTGTTTGCGCATATGTTTGTCCTGAGGAAGCGATAACTTTTGTACCGGCAGTGGCCGGGGAATTGATGCTGTATTCTGATGGAGAAAAAGTATTTTCAACAGCGCAACTAAAAATGGGCAGTGGTACCTCCGGAATGCTTGTAACTGAGGTAAAAAAACAAATGAAGGCGGCAACAGTTGATACTGAGCTGGCCATTATTGATGGATCTCCTGGAATAGGCTGTCCTGTCATCGCATCACTTAGCGGTGTGGATATGGTTTTGATAGTCGCAGAACCTTCCATATCAGGTATCAGCGATATGGAGCGCATTATAACAACAGCGGCGAAATTCGGAACCAAGACAGCAGTATGTATAAACAAATATGATACCAATATTGTAAACACAGAGAAGATTGAAGAGTTTTGTAATAAACAAGGTCTTCCTTATATCGGCAGTATACCCTTTGACTCAAACGCAGTTAAAGCCATTAATAATAGCCAAACCATAGTAGACATAGACTGCACATCGGGGACGGCGGTTAAAGAGGTTTATTGTAAGACAATGGGACTACTTTTTGATAAAGGTAGTGGCTAAAGTCATGCTTATGAAAGCTTTAGCCGAAAACACATCCTTAACAAAAGATTTTGGTAGTGAGCAAGGAGTAAGATTATGAGTGAAAAATGCAATCAAAGCTGTAGCAGTTGTTCGGAGGACTGCGCAGAAAGAAAAGAACAAAAAACGGATTTTTCCGAGAAGCTACATGAGATGAGCAATGTAAAAAAGGTTATTGGTGTTGTCAGCGGCAAAGGTGGAGTTGGCAAGTCTCTGGTAACCTCCATGCTTGCAGTTACTATGAATAGAATGGGTTATCATACTGCCATTCTTGATGCGGACATTACCGGGCCATCTATCCCGAAAGCCTTTGGCCTCAGGCAGAAAGCCTCAGGCAGTGAATTCGGCCTATTCCCTGTTAAAACAAAGACCGGCATTGATATTATGTCTGTTAATTTGCTTT
>CAZUUR010000174.1:0-4603 GCA_964622815.1 uncultured Oscillospiraceae bacterium
GCCGGAGCTTGCTCCGGCCTCGCAGTTAATTCTTGATATAAAAGACGAAGTCTTTAGTCTTCGGAATCGAAATCAACGATGGGCTTATTGCACTTGGGGCAAATTAGCTCGTCCTCTGATTCTATCATTTCCTGATCAAATACAACTGTCTCACCGCAGTAAGGGCAGTTGAACTCAACGAAATCATCATCATCAAAATCATCATCTTCATCATCGTCATCGTCGTCAACGCCAAGCATAGCGTCTATTGTATCATTCAGATCGTCTAGCTCGTCGTAAACATCGTCGATTGAATCGTCCATCTCTACTATGGACTCGCTGTTTTCATCAATGCAGGAGGCCATATCCTCAAGCGCGCTTATCATTGCAAGCAATAGCTTATCGCGTCCCTCGGCCTTTAGCTCCATTCCTTCCGCCATACCGCGGAGATACGCAACCTTTTCTCTCGTATAACCCATAACTGCCTCCTTATTTTTTATATGCGCGACATGTATTCGCCCGTGCGAGTATCAACCCTTATTTTATCGCCCTCGTTTACAAATAGAGGAACATTTATTTTATAGCCTGTCTCAAGCGTGGCCGGCTTCATCGTGCCGGTGGCGGTGTCGCCCTTGAAGCCCGGCTCAGTTTCCGCGATGGTAAGCTCAACAAAGTTGGGCGCTTCAACCGAGAAGGCCTTGCCTTTGTAGAAACGAATGTTCACGTTCATATTCTCGGTCATGAAATCTATCGAATCCTCAACCTCACTGTGATTGAGCGGGAGCTGCTCAAACGTTTCGGTATCCATGAAGTAGTAAAGCTCGCCGTCATTGTACAGATATTGCATTTCCTTGGTTTCAATATGAGCACGGGGATATTTGTCAGTAGGGTTGAAGGTGCGCTCAAGCACCGCGCCGGTCATAACGTTTTTCAGAGTTGTGCGCACGAACGCGGCGCCCTTGCCGGGCTTAACATGCTGAAAGTCCGCTATGGACCAAACGTTGCCGTCTATTTCTACGGTTACGCCTTTTCTGAAATCACCAGCCATTAACATATAAGATATACCTCCAAACAATTAAATCACGAAATTTATCAAGTTATTTTACCACATCACTTCGCTCAAAACAAGCCCTCACAGCGCTCAGCGGCGGATAAATTATAGTTTAAGTATTATTCGACCGTAATACTGGTATTTCGGCATGATGTGCTGTATAATCTTGTTATCAAAACTAGCTAAGTCATAGGGAGGTTTATGAAAAGATCACAAATCAACGCAATAATCAAAGACGCGGAAAAATTTATAGCCAGGTTTTCATTTGCCCTGCCGCCCTTTGCCTCCTGGACGCCCTCTGACTGGTTGGAAAAAGGCACTCGGTGCGATGAGATACGCGATAATATGCTCGGCTGGGATATAACCGATTACGGGCTGAATAAATTTGATGAAGTCGGCCTTGTGCTAATTACGATAAGAAACGGAAATCAAAACAATGCAAGCTATAAAAAGCCGTATGCCGAAAAGCTGCTTATAAGTCAAGAGGAGCAGGTGTGCCCCATGCATTTTCATTGGAATAAAATGGAGGATATTATAAATCGCGGCGGCGGAGTTATGGTAATGCAGCTTTATAACGCCCTGCCCGATGAAACAATAGATGAGCTAAGTGAAGTTGAAGTCGTATCAGATGGGGTGAAGCTCAAAATCCCCGCCGGCACCTGTCTTGAATTGCTGCCAGGGCAGAGCGTTACGTTAACGCCGCGCATGTATCACGCGTTCTGGGCGAAAAAGGGCGTAGGTCCGGTGCTCATAGGCGAGGTGAGCCAGTGCAACGATGATAATACAGATAATAGGTTTTATCAAGCAATGGGCCGTTTCCCTAAAATAGACGAGGACGAAAAGCCATATAGGCTTTTATGCACCGAGTACCCTGCTGCGAGGTAAGACAAATGTTCGATGCGATAGCAATAGGCGAGCTTTTGGCGGACATTGCCTCAACGGGCGTAAATGATGCGGGCTTTCCCATAATGAATGCAAACCCCGGCGGTGCGCCGGCGAATTTTCTTGCCGCGCTCGCCTCATTTAATATGAAAACCGCTATGATAGCAAACGTGGGTGATGATAGCTTCGGCACGCTGCTGATAGACGCGCTTAAAAAAGCGGGCGTAAGTGCTAAAGGCGTCACGCGCGATGCGGACGCCTTCACGACGCTTGCTTTTGTGAATATAGCCTCAAATGGAGAGCGCAGCTTTTCCTTTGCAAGAAAGCCGGGCGCGGATACCCGCGTGCGCTTTACCGATGATGTGAAGGCTATGATAGATGAAACGAAGCTTTTGCACTTTGGTTCGCTCTCGCTCACGGACGAGCCGGCTAAGAGCGCCACAAAGGCGGCTGTAGAATATGCCAAAAGCCGCGGCAGACTCATCTCCTTCGATCCCAATCTTCGCGCGCCGCTCTGGCGCGACCTTTCAGATGCCAAGCGTGAGATGCTCTATGGCATGAAAAATGCCGATATAATCAAGCTGAGCGATGAGGAAGCAAGCTTCCTTTTTGAAGTATCGCCACAAGACGCGGCGGAGCTGCTCATAAACGAGTATGGTACGGGGCTTGTGCTTGTAACGCTCGGCGGCGATGGGTGCATATATAAAAATAAATATGCGGCTGGCCGCGTTAAGGCTATAAAGCCGAATATGCCTGTTACGGATACAACCGGCGCGGGCGATATTTTCTTTGGCAGCGCTGTATGCGGCGTGCTTTCAAGCAAAAAGCCGCCGTGCGAGCTAAATGACACTGAGCTTCAGACTATATGCCGCTTTGCATGCGCGGTGGCGGGAATATCCGTTACGCGGCGCGGCGGCATATCCTCAGTGCCGAGCATTGGCGAGGTCAAAGAGCTGTTGGAGGCAATAACTTGAATATTACTAAGCTTAATAAAAAGCTGGCCAAGCTTTATAACGGCGCTGTCAGCGCCCGTGACGACGGCGAAAGCATAATACTTTCAGGTGAGCTCGATTTTTGGGAGGATATTGTTTGTGCCTGTCAAGCGGCCGTGCAGCGAGATAAGAATAAGCATGTTGTAAATGATATAAAGCTAAAAAATGCTGATATGCCGCCCATGCGCATGCCTGAGCTAAACGATGAAGCGCTTGAGGGTGCAAGGCCGGACGTGATGATTATAGGCGGCGGAATAACCGGCGCAAGCATTGCCCGCGAGCTTACCAAGTGGAAGCTTGACGTGCTGCTTGCGGATAAGGAGGCCGACGTCGCCATGCACGCTTCCGGCAGAAACGACGGCGAGGTGCACCCGGGCGTGGATTTAAGCAAAGGCACGCTAAAGCAGCATTATGTGCTGCTTGGCAACGCCATGTATGAAAAAACGTGTAAGGAGCTTGGCGTTCCGCTTAAACGCATGGGTCAATATGTGGGTTTGACTCAATGGTATCTTGCTCCCGCAATGCTGGCCTACGCGCTCAAGCGCCGTATTTTTGACGGCGTGAAGGACGTGCGGGTGGTAGGTGGGCACAGGCTTAGAAAAATAGCACCGGTGCTCAATCCAAAATTTGTGTGTGCCCTTTATAACCCATCGGCAGCGAGTGTATGCCCTTATGGGCTCACCATAGCTTATGCTGAAAACGCCGTGAAGAACGGCGCAAGGGTTTCACTCAATACGGCCGTAAGCAATATGGACGTTGAAAACGGGCGCATAACCTGCGTGTATACCAATCGCGGCCGCGTATATCCGAAGCTTGTTATAAATGCGGCGGGCGCGTTTGCGGACGTGGTAGCGCAAATGGCAGGGGATAGGTTTTTCTCGATACACCCGCGCCGAGGCACAAATTCCATACTGGATAAAAAGATGGGCGATAAGCTTAATGTTATTGCCTCAATCAAAGAGATAAACCTAAAGGAAAAGCACACTAAGGGCGGCGGCATTGTGCACACAGCGCACGACAATCTGCTAGTCGGCCCTGATGCTGTTGAAACATTTGAGCGCGAAAACGTGGCGACTCACCCGGAGAGCATTAAAAACGTATTCTGCAAGCAGGCAAGAACGATGCCGTCGCTTTCAAAGAGCGATATTATCACTTATTTCACCGGCGTGCGCGCTCCCACCTTCGAGGAGGATTTCATACTCGAAAAGGGCAGACACACAAAGAATATTTTCCATTGCGCGGGCATACAGTCGCCCGGGCTTACCGCCGCGCCCGCTTTTGCCGTGGACGTGGCAGAGCAAGTTATAGCTATGCTAGGCGGCGTGCAAAAGAACGAAAAGTTCGACCCAGTGAGAAAGCCCATTGCAACCTTGCGCGAGCTAAGTCTTGACGAGCGAGCAAGGCTTATTGCTAAAAATCCTGATTACGGCGTAATAGTGTGCCGCTGCGAGGAAGTGAGCAAGGGCGAGATAATAGACGCGTTAAATTCGCCAATCAGCGTCCCTACGCTCGACGGCGTAAAAAAGCGCGTGCGTCCCGGCATGGGCAGATGTCAGGGCGGCTTCTGTTCGCCGCTCGTTATGCAGATAATCGCGGAGCATGAAAATATCCCATTGGAAAAAGTGAAAAAAAGCTCTTTGGGCGCTTATATAGCCGTAGGAGAGCTTAGAAAGGGCGGCGCGCCAAATGAAAACTGAAT
>CAZUUR010000175.1:0-3247 GCA_964622815.1 uncultured Oscillospiraceae bacterium
ACTCGAAATCTTTTGCGGGCGTATCATTTGAGGAGAACATGATATAATCGCCCCTGATGTCGCAAGCATCGCTTAGCATAAGCTCACAGTAGCTCGAGCAATCCATGCCCGCGCCCTCCTGATGGATTATATTCATCAGCACAGGGTTCGGGCAGGCCTTTACCGCGTAATACTCGCGGTAGCCCTTGCTCCATGAAAACGCCTTATAGAGCGCGCGGACGCGCTCGCGTATTGCCCTTTCATCATATATGTGAAAGGGTGTGGGATACTCTTTAATTATTTCTTCCAATCGCTCATGCGAAATAGGAAATTTCTTCTCGTTCATAAAAAACCTCAGTAAAGCTCCTTATACGCCGTCATGACGCGTTCATTATCCATTTCATCGCCCGTAAGGCCTCTGTCATCATACTCTATCTCGCCGGACTGATTATCGTAGGGGTCGGCGCGCCATTGAGTCTTGGGCGGGTCAAGCGGGGCCATAAATTCGCGGTTAGCCACCATTCTAAACGGGTCAAGATTGCCGAAATAAAATTTTCTGCGTTCCTCAGCACCCACTCTGTATGCGCCGCCGCCAAACGAGGGGTCTATAAACATCCAGCCGTAGGGCGCTACGTAAAACTCCGCCCAATCGTGCGCGCCAACACTCTCCGGCGTTGAATTAAGCCCACTCTGCCATTTTGCGGGTATGCCCGCGCAGCGGCAAAGCGTGATAAGTAAAAGCGCCTGAACGCCGCAGTCGCCGCGCAAATTGCGCGCGCAATTCTCTGCTATATCGGTAAGCCCGAAATATTCGCGCATATATGAATACTTCACATTCTTTGTGATGAAATCATAGAAGCGCTGCGCCTTTATTACGGGATTATCCGTATCGCCCGCGAGAGTTTCAACAAGCGCCTTGATATAGGGCGTAAAAACTATGTGCGGGGGCTGCTCATTGGTGAAGAAATCGGGCTGCTCCTTATCGGGCGTTATTGTGAGCGGGTCTATATACTCAAGCTTGGAATCGTAGGAATACTCCACCGTGAAGGCGTGGTTTTCCTGCATCACTTCCTCCCAGTATACCGTCCTTTGCTCCGCGTCCTCCGGCGCTATATGCTTTGGCGCAGGCTCTATCGAGTGCAAAACAATATTGCTCTGCTGGCGGCTCGCCGCCGGTATAGGCAGATGCACCCTCACCTTTTTGCCAGGCTCAAATGAATCTTCATCTATTTTGACGCTTGAGCGTATGCGAAGGTTAAAGCCGTTACGGCCGTTTGCTTTCATCAGCCGCACAACGCGATCGAGCCTGCCCTCTTCGGCCTTGCTCTCATCGTCCTCGCCGTCTATATGGCCCTTTTTCTCATTGGTGCGCGCGAGAAACTCCGCGTTGACCTTTAAAAGCGTTTCATAAAACCTATCGAAAAAACGCTCCTCGCCATTGACATATATCCAGTCAATCTTATAATCGTCAACCAGCTCGTTAAACTCATCGTCCGAAAAATCGGGGATTGCCGCGCGTATTTTGGTCAGCGCCTGCGCGCGGGTAAAGGGATAATCGTTGGGCAGACGCTTTATAAGCTCGCGCTCAACTATTAGGCAGTCCTTCATAGGCTCTGGAATATCCATTTTAAGGCGACGCTCTATGAGCCTGAGTGCACCGTCAAAATCACCGCTGAGCTTGCGCCTTAATATATCCTCCGGCAAGCCGATATTAAGATATTTGAATTTTTCGTTTATGTTGTGCATTAGCTTTTGCCTCCAATCAGAATATCGAGCCAAGCGCAAGTATGCCCTTATCAAGATCCTCACGATAATCGTAATGCTCCGGATTAAGGCTGTTTATAACCACTCCGTCGTCGCCCTTACGGCCTGTTGAGTGGATATATTTGTCATTGCCTATATACATGGCTACATGACCCTTGAAAAACAGCATATCCGAGGGTTTAAGGTCTCGGCGCTCTATTGCGTGAACGGGGAAGCCCTCTCTTATATCGGCGTTGCGATAGATATATACGCCGTTTAACATATAAGCCGTGGCGCATATACCAGAGCAGTCGATACCGTTGAAGGACTTGCCGCCCCAACGGTACTGCGTGCCCAAAAAGCGCTTTGCGGTGGCCACTATGGCCTGTCTTAGCTCTGTTTCATTCTTTGGCGCGGCCACAGGAAATTTATCAAGGTGGCTTGAGCGCACATAGCCGTGCCTGCCGCCTATCAGCCTTATGAGCGTCCACGCCTCGCCTAGACCATCCTCCGCGCCGCCGGTAGCGTCGTCCGCGGGCGCTTCAAAGGGAAGTGTTTCAACTATGGCGCCCATCGGCAGCGTGACTATGCGCGGCGCTCTATATTTAGGCTCGGCGAGTATATCCGCAAAGCTGCGCGTAACGATATTTAGCCGAGCATGCTTTTCGCACTCACAATAGCGCGCGACCTCACCTTCATCTTCATAAAGGCAATTTTCGCTAACGTATGTTTCATAGCGATAGGGCGTGATTATTTTGTATTGCTTCTGCCCCTCGCTCTCGCCCGCTTCCTCGATGATCTCAACCGTATGTCCGTAAAAGCCCTCATCATCAAGCTCGCAGAAATTCTGCGGCTTTACATGGTAGGGCGCGAGCGGCACGGAGATGAGCGCCTTTCTTTTTTCCATAAATGCCTCCATGAAAATCAATCCTTGAGCTTCTTGCGATATTCGTCCAGCTCACTGTTATTGCCAAGCACAAAATGCTCCGGCTCAATCTCCACCCACTCCGGCTTATCCACCGAATAATCGTGAACGTCCGGATCGTATATCTCAAGCACCTTTTCCCTTTCCGATTCGGGATCGGGCATGGGTATTGCGCTTAAAAGCGCGCGCGTATACGGGTGGAGCGGGTGCGCAAACAGCTTTTCAGTCTGAGCAAGCTCAACTATAACACCCTTGTGTATAACCGCTATCCTATCTGATATAAAGCGCATAACGCTGAGATCGTGCGCTATAAAAAGATATGTAAGACCGCGCTTTTTTTGCAGCTCGCTCAAGAGATTGAGCACCTGCGCACGAATGGAAACGTCCAATGCCGATATGGGTTCATCGGCTATTATGAAGTCCGGCTCCATTATAAGCGAGCGCGCTATGCCTATTCTCTGCCTTTGGCCGCCCGAGAACTCGTGCGGGAAGCGGGACGCAAATTCCGGCAGCAGTCCGACGTTTGAAAGCGCCTCGCTGACCTCTCTTTCGCGTTCCTCATTGGAGAGGCCCTTTTTCACATTCATAAGTCCTTCGGAC
>CAZUUR010000175.1:3257-4600 GCA_964622815.1 uncultured Oscillospiraceae bacterium
ATCCACCTTGGCACGCTCGTTTAGGCTGGCCATAGGGTCTTGGAATATCATCTGTATCTTTTGGGTTACCATTTTGTCGAGCTGACGGCTTATCCTGCCGCTTATCCTCTCGCCGTTATAAATTATCTCGCCCGCCGATATGGGGTTAATTTTAATTATGGCGCGGCCTATGGTGGTTTTGCCTGAACCCGACTCGCCCACCAAGCCAAACGTTTCGCCCTTATAAATATCGAACGACACGCCCTTTACCGCCACGAATTTGCTCTTTTTCTTGCCGAACGTGACCTCTACGTTTTTTAGAGATACGAGGACTTCTTTATTGTTATCCATTGTCCTGTCCTCCTTGTGCGTGCTTGCCTAATTTTCGGATGTTTTTAATGTGCGCGGGCGGCTCTACCTTTGGCGAGCGCGGGTCGAGCAGCCATGTGCGCGCCTTATGCGTGGGCGACACGTCAAAATAAGGCGGCCTGTGCAGAAAATCCACCTTCAGCGCGTGCGGATTGCGCGGCGCGAAGGCGTCTCCCCTTATCTTGTTGAAAAGATTGGGAGGCGTGCCTTTTATTGAATAGAGATCCTCGCCCTTTACGCCAAGCTGCGGCAGCGATGATAGCAGCGCCCATGTATACGGATGCTGAGGTGAATAAAACACCTCGTTGCACGAGCCGACCTCGACTATATCGCCCGCGTACATAACGGCTATCCTGTCCGCCACGTTTGCAACAACGCCAAGATCGTGAGTGATATATATGGTGGTTAGCTCATATTTATCTTTAAGCTCTTTTATTAAGTTTAGTATCTGCGCCTGTATTGTAACATCAAGCGCGGTGGTTGGCTCGTCGCATATAAGTATGCGGGGATTGCACGCCATGGCTATGGCTATTACCACTCTTTGGCGCATGCCGCCCGAAAATTCGTGGGGATACTGCTTATAGCGGCGCTCCGCCTCCTGTATGCCCACGTCCTCAAGCAATTCTATAGCCTTTGCCTTGGCCGCCTCGCCGCGAAGATTCTGATGAAGCTTTAACGCTTCCTCGATCTGCCAGCCTATGGTCTTTAGCGGGTTAAGGCTTGTCATGGGGTCCTGCATCACCATTGCCACATGCTTGCCGCGTATTTTCGCCCAATCGCGCTCGGACTTATATTTGGCAAGGTCAACCGGCGTGCCATCGTTATTTAAGCCCCAATAGAGTATCTCACCTGAATCCACCCAGCCGTTTTTATCCAAAAGGCCTATGAAATTCTTGGTGAGAACCGATTTGCCTGAACCCGATTCGCCAACGATAGCCAAGCTTTCGCCTTTATACAGATCCATGCTTATGCCGCGTATGGCGTGAAGCACCTTG
>CAZUUR010000176.1:0-4556 GCA_964622815.1 uncultured Oscillospiraceae bacterium
GTCACAACGTAGTTGCCATTTGCAAGATATGCATTGGCATCGTTGAAGAAGGTGTTCGCGGTTTCCTTGGCATTCTTGAAGGGAATGGGGCCGAACTGCTCGGCCATCATGCTGGTGCCCTCTTCAGAGGTGACTACCCAATACATGAAGTCCAAAGTGGCCTGAATGTTTTCCGCAGAAGCCTTGGAGTTCACAGCCCAGCAATTCTCGGTGCCGCAGCACAGAGCAGCCTTTTCTTCACCGGCAACGCCGCAGTAGATGGGGATCATCGCGAGGTTGGCGGGATCCATGGCGAACTTGTCCGCCGCGGTGAGGTTAGCAAATTCCCAAGTGCCGTTCTGGAAGAACACGGCCTTGCCCTCTCCAAATTCAGCTTCGGCCTGGTCGCCGGTGGCGGAGGCGAGCTGAGAAGGATCGGTGGCGGAATTGTTGATGTACAGATCCCATATATTCTTGAAGTTCTCAAGGTATGCGCCGGTGACGGCAGCGGGCTGCTCGGTCACGCTGTCATCGCGGAACTCATAGAACAGGGGCATATTGGCAAGATGGCCGGAGAAACGCCACGAGGACGAGCCGTCCATGCCGGAGGAGGTGAACGCGTCGAAGCCAAGCTCAGCGCTGCGGGCATGAATGTCCTCAACGACGGCCTTGAGTGATGCGAAGTCCTTTATCTCGTCTATGGAATGACCGGCAGTCTCAAGCAGAGCCTTGTTCACTATGATGCCGAAAGCTTCATAGCAATAGCCTATGCAGGCGACTTCGCCGTTCGCGCCAAAGAGATTGAAATCATCGGTCGTCATCTCGCCGTATACGGGAGTGCCCTTGAGGTCGAGGCAGAAATCGCCCCAGGTGTCAAGGCCGGCCTTGTTGCCGCACTGGAACAGAGTGGGGGCGGCGTCGCCCTTGTCCATTTCGGCGGTAAGGGTTTCCTGATACGTGCCGGAAGCGGCGGTCACAACGGTGACGGGTACGCCGGTGGTTTCGGTGTACTTAGCGGCGAGAGCCTGCCAAGCAGCATCAGCCTCGGGCTTGAAGTTGAGGTAGTAAACCTTACCGGTCGCAGCAGCCTCAGAAGTGGGCTGAGCGGAGGGCTCGGCGGCCGGAGCTTCCGTGCCGGCGGGCTCGGTTGCCGAAACAGGAGTGTCGGGAGTCTGAGCGGGGGCCGCTGTGCAGGCTACGCAAGCCAGTGCCACAACGATTGCCACGATCATAGTCATAAACTTCTTCATTGTTTCTCTCCTTATACAATTAAATGTATGCTAACGTTCACATTATTGGAACGAACAGCCTGTTTTATGCGCTTTACGCGCTTTTTCCGCCCTGAAAAACATATTCCGACAACGTTACCGGAAACGTTACCGGTCAATATATGTAAATTATATGCACGCACCATATATTTGTCAATAGCTTTCCGGCGATTTTGGAGGGGGAGGAGGCGAAAGTTGAAAATCTTATGTATTGTCAGTTTTTTAATATTATGTTAATATTATTTTGAGTTATTGTATACAATTTGTGCTATTTGAGAGGTTTTTATGAAACGGATTATTACGTTTGCATTAGCTCTAATATTGCTTTTGCTGCCGGGAGTTGAAATGCGCGCGGGCGCACAGGCGACTTCGCTTGGCGATGTGACTGCTACAAACGCATCGCCGAGCGATGCTTCGCATAGCGATGCTTCGTATAGCGATGTTAGCCTCACCGACGCCACGCCTGGCGATGCTGCCGAGATAGCGTCTCCAACTCAGCTCGCGCCCGTGGCGACATCGAGCGAGGCGAATAGTGATGTGCCGGAATATGGCCGCGGCAGCTTACCGGTGAACTATACTCCGCCGGAATACTATCCCGCTATCGCGCTGAACGAGGCTTTGCCATCGCGTTATGACGCCCGAACATTGGGGTATCTTTCACCTATAAGAGATCAAGATCCGTATGGAACATGTTGGACGTTTTCGATGAGCGGCACTGCCGAGGCAAACATTCTCAAAAAATATGGAACTCCAACCGAATTAAATATCAGCGAGCTTCAAATATCATATTTAACCAATAATGGAGCAAAAAAGAGCGACGGCACATATAACGATCCGCTTAACCTTTTTGGCGGCGACCGGAATAAACTAGTTGACACACATAGAATAATAGATGGCGGCAACGTGCTGTTTTGTGTCAACACCGTCGCTTCGTGGATGGGCATAGCGCAGGAGGACGATACTATCTCGTATACACAAGAAAATGCCCAAAGAATGATCTCCAGCGGCCTTAACTATGCTTATGCATTTGAAAAAGACGCTTATCATCTTACGGACGTAAGAATTACAACAATAGATAACAGGAGCGGTGTGAAGTCGCTCATAATGCAGTATGGCGCAGCGTCGCTGGATTATCCGTGCGGTGATTATGGTGATAACCGGGTTACCGCTCTTGGTGAGTATTATGGTGATTACACCTATTATCAGCCCGTTATAGACAGCTCCTGCGGCGGACATGCGGTGTGCGTAGTGGGCTGGGACGATAATTATCCTAAGGAAAATTTTTATTATAGTGTTTCAAATCAGCAGCATGTTCCAACCAATAATGGCGCATGGCTGATAAGAAACAGTTGGGGCGAAGCATGGGGTGACGGCGGATATTTTTGGATGTCCTATGAAAACACGTTTGAAAATCATGGGGACGTTTTAGCGTGGAATTATGAGTTTTCTGATAATTACGATAGGTGTTATCAATACGATGGTACATCGTCTATAAATCAAGTTAAATATGCAAGTAAGGGCGAGCCGTTAATGATGGCAAATGTTTTTACCGCAACCAAGGCGGAGCAGCTTTGTGCCGTATCGTTTCAGCTATTCCAGTCATCTGGCGTAGAGTATGAAATAAGCGTTTATACTGGCGTAACGGGCTCAAACCCATTAAGCGGCACGCTTAGTGCACAGAAAAGCGGCATTACCTCGTATGCAGGCTATTATACTGTTAAACTTGACGCGCCTGTTGCACTGGCGGCAGATCAAAAATTTGCCGTGGTGATAAAATATGTTTCAAATAATGGAATGTTAAAAGTGTCGGTGGATAGTTCTGAAACCAACAGCGCAAGCTGGCTGCAGTTTGAGGCGCACGCATTAGCCGGTCAAAGCTATATGAAAGTTGGAGAAGCCGGTTCGTGGAGCGATATAAGCGCTGATGGCGCTAACGCCCGCATAAAAGCTTTTACACGGGAT
Source organism: uncultured Oscillospiraceae bacterium (assembly GCA_964622815.1). Taxonomy (GTDB): domain Bacteria; phylum Bacillota; class Clostridia; order Christensenellales; family CAG-138; genus CAZUUR01. The sequence goes on from CAZUUR010000176.1 coordinate 3,210, forward strand.
TCGGCCGATTATGTCCGCGGCGATGTAAACAACGATAAAATAGTAGATATTGTGGACGCAATACTAATATGTAAGCATATAGGTAACGCTCCCGCGTTGAGCGGCGATGCGCTTCTCGCTGCCGACGTTAATCGCGACAGTGTTGTGGATTTTATAGACGTGCTCGCCATAAGCGAGTATGTAGCCGGCAAGCGCACACTGTAATTCCACGCCCCCGTAGGGAACGGCGTCCTCACTGTTCCGCTCCCTGTAGGGGACGGTCTTGACCGTCCCGTCCTCCCGTAGGGCGGGATTCCCAAGCGGAGGTTTGCAGCGCGTCCAAACGTGGAAGTCCCGTCCTCCCGTAGGGCGGGATCCCCCTGATCCCGCCGCCCGCCGCGCCCCCCATTAAAACCTGTAAAAAAAACCCATTGCATAACTGTGAACTTGATGATATAGTAACAGGGTAAATATATCCTGTTAGTATGCCGTAGAAATATATTTTGAAAGGCTTACGGAATATTATATGAAGAAATGGCTAAAAATACTGATATGCGCTCTGTCCGCCGTATTAGCGCTCGCCGTGTTCGGTGTAGCGCTTGCGGTAACCGTAACGCTTACAGTGAAGCCACTGATAATCAATTATGAGCCGGGTGACGAGCTGCTGGCGGAAGTAAAGGTCACAGCGTCGCAAGCTGATGCCATGGGCGGTTACCATGTGCGTGCGCAATATGATACGAGCGTTTTAACCTTGGACGCAAATGCACCCGCCTCCATGAAGTCCTCACTTGGTGTTATTGCGAATGCCACCTCGACGAATGAGCAGCTTGCTTCGGGTTTCTTGGTCGTTAACGATGAGAAGGACAACCTTGGAAATTCAACTGGGTTTGTTGACATAGTGTATGTTAACTCCAGCCTTGATGCGGCCAAAAAGTTTAGCGGAACGCTCGCAACGCTTAAATTCACTGTAAACTCAACAGCAACAGTTGGCCAGCACGCAGGTGCGTTTGCTATCGTATCAAACGAGCAGTATAACGCAAGCGCAGCATCTATAAGCGATGTAACGGCCAGCGGAGGCAGCGTGAATGTGGTGACTGCGGGAAGCTTGGCATTTGGCGATGTCAACGGGGACGGGAAAATATTACCATCAGATGCAACGGTTATATTACAATCATATGTTGGCTTGGCAACGTTAACATGTGAGCAAAGAGATCGTGCAGATGTAAACAATGATGGTAATGTTTTTCCGTCAGATGCGGTTCAAGTGCTCAGATATTATGTTGGCCTAATTAGTGTATTTCCTAGGGGATAAGCTACTGGTTTTACTTAATTGTAATTAAAGGGGGACTAAACGAGTGGGTAGTAAAA
>CAZUUR010000177.1:0-4553 GCA_964622815.1 uncultured Oscillospiraceae bacterium
TCGCGCTCAACGTGATGTGCGTGCCTGAAAAAATGGATAAGGCCATTGTGCAAAAGATACTTGCCGGCGGCTATGACAAGGTGTATGAGGCTAACGCAATTATAACAGGCGGGCACAGCATATTCGACGATGAGCCTAAATACGGGCTTGCGGTTACAGGCTTTGTGCATCCGGACAAGCTTATAAAAAACTGCACGGCAAATGAGGGCGACGCGCTGTTTTTAACCAAGCCACTCGGCCTTGGCATACTCATGACGGCAAAAAAGGCGGGGCTGCTTGATAATGCCTCCGAACGCTTCGCATACGAAATAATGACCACGCTCAATAAAGCCGCGCGCGACGCTATGGTTAAATATCGGGTTCACGCCTGCACGGACGTTACGGGCTTTTCGCTCATGGGACACTCGCTTGAAATGGCGCAGGGCTCTGGTGTATCGCTCGTTATCGAAGCAGACAGGCTAAATATTATTGAAGCGGCGAAGGCGTTCGCGGCGGACGGGCTTGTGCCGGCCGGCGCCTATCGCAACCGCGCCTACGCTCAAAATTACGTTGCTATTTCGTCCGTGCCGCTCGAGGTGGAAGATGTGCTCTTTGATCCTCAAACCTCCGGCGGGCTGCTGATAGCGGTTGACAAAGCCGATGCGCACGCGCTTGAGGCGGAGCTAAAAAGCGCCGTGCCCTGGGCGCGGCGCATAGGTTACGCTAAGAAATACGCTGGTGATAATAAGTATATATCCGTGGTGTAAAAGCAGAAATTAAAGCAATGCGTTTACTATGCTCACGGCGGCTTCGCATTATCCCGCGCTTACTTTTTTATCACGCGATACGCGGGCCTGTATGCCTCGCGATACTCCTCGCTATGGGATACCATTGGGTAGCCCAGCGCGGAGTATTTTTTTAAGTATGCCTCAAGCTCGTCCCAAGCAAACGGCAGACTGCCCCTCTTTGCAAGCTCGCTCGAGACGTTTAGCTTAGCTAGAAATGACTCAAGCGTCCCGTTAACGCACATGCTCGATTGATAAAAGCGCTCAAACGCTGCTTGCAGGCTCATGCCGCTACTTTCGAGCGCACAAAGCTGCAATCTTGCCAAGCCGTTGCCAATATCCTCATAAAGCGGCGTGGACGCGCTCTGGGCTAAAAGCGTGTACTCGTGACGCAAATACGCCATCGCGCTCTGTTTATCATACACGAGATGGCCGCCGCCAAACTCATTTTGATATATTAGCTTCACGGCGTCGCACGGGCGCATTAAGGGATAGCGTGCCGCGTGATCATTTAAGACTTGCTCTATCTCATTCATTGAGCATCAATTTCGCCTTTCTAAAAGCTAGAATAAGCAATGGTATAAGCACTATCTGAACAATTATGCCCGGTATCGCGGTGACCACCGCACCCGCCCAGAACGCCTCGAATGTGAATGCCGACCCCGCCAGTCCCGCTAATATATAGCGCACGCCGCCCCAGAGCAGCCTGCCTATTATCATGGAGAAGATAAGGCTCGCGTATATATACGGCATCTTTTTTGGCAGCAGCTTATAGAAAAACCCGCTGAAAAAGCCGTATGCCGCAAGCTCGAATGCCATGCCCACGCCCGAAGGAAATAGCGGCGGCATACCAAAGAGCAAAAAGCGCAGCAGCGGCGCGATAAAGCCTATCGCCGCGCCCCATGCGCCGCCGCAGATAAAGCCGCACAGTATCACCGGAATATGCATTGGGCAGAGCATGCCGCCTATTTCGGGTATTTGCCCGGTTAAAAACGGAAGCACGAGCGCTATAGCTAGAAGTAAGCCGGAGTATACAAGTTTTTTTAGTTTTTTTGACATACTATTCCTCTCTTTTTGACGCAAAAAGGCACGGCCTTTAATAATTAGAGGCCGATGCCTTCATAGCATCGCTAAAAACTGCATTTGAATTTAGAGGACTTCTGCCCTATCGTCTAGCGGCTTCATTCCGCTGTTACAATTAAAATATTAGCATACGACAATATTTTTAGCAACACACATTTTTAAGCTTACTTACAGCGTCTGCTATTAGCTCGTTCACGCCCGCATCTCCAACGCCCGCTACAAGATTATCACAGCGATTCACGGGGATAAGTATGCGCTTGGCGTCGCTCTGCCCCACCGCAAGCGCCATTTTAGGCGTTATCTCGCCTAAGAGCGCATCTGCTATAACTATGCACACAGGCCCTATTATCACGTCCGCCTTGCGGCATGCGGTTATAACCGCGTTCTCCCCCGTGGCCGCACGCTTTGCGCCGCCCTTTATCATGGCGTTGGTGGCTATGGCGTTGGTGCCTATAGCGGTAAGCTCGGCTTGCGGATAGGCCTTTTGTATGCTTTCAACAAGCTGCTTGCCTATGCCGCCGCCCTGGCCGTCGATTATCAATATGCGCATGGTTGTCTTTCTCCTTAATTAAGCACAGAGCCCGTCTTTATTCCTTTAGCTCGGCGCGGGTTAAAATAAGCTCCGCGGCGATGCTTATTGCTATCTCCGCGGGTGTTTCACCCTTTATAGGTATGCCTATGGGCGTGTGAATCTGAGCTATGCGCTCCGCCGGAACACCCGCCTCGAGAAGCTTAGCGTTGGTGGCCGCAATTTTATGCTTGCTGCCTATAACTCCCACATAAGCGGCGGGCGACATAAGCGTTTGGCGCAAAAGCTCATAATCATTTTGGTGGCCGCGCGTCATTATAATAACATAATCGCTCTTAGTTATGCATATATTATCATTTATATTTGCAAAGGACGCCTCTATTGTCCTCACAGCACCGGGGAAAAGCTTAATATCGCTAAATTCGGGTCTATCCTCATACACAACGGGCTTAAAGCCCACATGCGCAATCACGGGCACAAGCTCCTTGGAAACATGCCCGCCTCCGAATATATATGCGTACCCCGCCTGCGTGAGCGGTTCGCAATAAAGACTTGGCTCGCCCTTTTTCAGCTCGCCGCGCGATGTAAGCAGCGGCATTATCTCGTTTTCGTCGAGCGCGGAAAACATTAGACCCTTGCCGTGTTCATATATGCTCATACGCGAAACGCCGCCGTTTTGAATTTGAGTTATCAGCCATGAATCCACCGAGCGCTCAAAAAGATGCGCCGCGTAGCTAAATAGCTCAACCGCGTTCTTATCCCCACCCGAAAGATATTGAAAATACACCGTCACGCTGCCGCCGCATATCATGCCTATATCGGCCGTTTGATTGGGCGCGAGGCAAAAGCCCTCTGTGAACGCACGCTTTTCCTTTAGCGCCTCCCTTGCACGCTTTATGCTTTCAAACTCCACCGCGCCGCCGCCTATCGTGCCTAGCGTTGAGCCATCTTTAAAGAGCGCCATCTTTGCGCCCGAACCGCGCGGAGTCGAGCCGGAGCTCGCAATTATGCTTAAAAGCACCAATTCGCCGCCTGAGGCAAGCGTTTCGCTTATTTTACTAAATAGCTTTTCCATTATAATCCCTCCAATAAAAAAATACGGAGCGCCCTAATGCCATAACGGGCGCTCCATGAGCAATATCGGCTTTATTTGCCTATAGAATTGGTCACCAGCCCGTTAAACTGCTCCTCGGTTATGGAGCAATGATAAAACAGGTTAAAATACTTGTCAACCTCGGTGAAAAGGTCGTAGGAAGCGGCATCGGGATAGAGCAGCTTCGCCATGAAAAGCATGCCCAAATACCTTTGCACGGAAGGCGGGAAGCCCATCCAATTATACGGGCCGAAGGGCGCTTCATAATACGCGCCGTCCTTTATGGCCTTTAGCTCCTGCCATGTGGCGTCCTCACCAACCGATGAATACACGCTCCCGGGCGCAAAAATAATTATATCAGGATTCCACACCAGCAGCTGCTCCATATCCACCTCGTTGCCCGAGCCTTTGCTTGAAGGGTCATCCACAACAGCAAGATTATTGCTTAAAAGATCAATTACCTCCGCGTGATACGAGCCGCTTGCAATTACGTTGAGTCCGGCGTCGCCAAGGCAATAGAGCAGATTTTTCTTTTCCACTTTAGCTGCGATGTCCCTGACGGTGGAATAAGTCTCCTCGCAATACGCGGCGAGCAAGGCCGCCTCGTCCTGCATATTTAAAAGCTCGCCCAGCTTTCTATATGCATCGCCCGCCGTTTCAAGCGTGAGCGTGATGTGAACAAAGGGTATGCCTGTCTGCTCGCTAAGCCCGTCAAGGTCATCAACTATGCTGTCCTTAGGCTCGCCAACGTCTATTGCCACTTGTGCGCCGGAGGCAAGTAGCGTTTCAAGATTTAATTCGCCCTTCCCGCCGTAAAGCTGGCCAAGAATGGGCAGATTATAGTATTTCGCATCAAAAAACGCCTCAGCCGTCTTATCCCACTCATTTGCTATGCCAACGAGCTTGTCCGGCGCGAGAGCAAAAAGCGTCATCTGCGCCAATGGGCCGGAAATAGCTATCTTTTCAATATTCGCGGGCACTTCCACCTCGCGGCCAACAGAATCAACAAATTTGACCGTATCCGTTGATTGCGGCTCGTCGGCTGGCTGAGCTTGCGTAGGCTTAGCGGTTGAAGCAGGCTGCG
>CAZUUR010000178.1:0-4553 GCA_964622815.1 uncultured Oscillospiraceae bacterium
TCCATTATATCCAGAAGGATATTTTGAAGATTAGAATTTAAATTTTTATAAATATGTTCACCATTTTTAAAGTTATATGAAAACTTAAGGAGAATATTAATGAGTGATTTAAATATAGGAGAAAAAATTGCACAGTATAGAAAAAGTAAAGATCTAAGTATTAGAGAATTGGCAAAAATGGCAGATGTTACACCATCTTTACTTAGTCAAATAGAAAGAGGTCTGGCTAATCCATCTGTTAATTCATTAAAATCCATAGCCAATGCTCTGAATGCACCACCATTTACATTTTTTACTTCTGAGGTAAGAAAAGAAGATTTAATAGTTAGAGGAAATAATAGAAAAAAAGTCATACTACCAGGTGCAGACAACGTTATATATGAAATGTTAACATCTGATTCTGAAGATAATTTAGAGTTTGCAATTATGGATTTATCACCAAAATCATCTTCTTGCGTAGAACATATTTATCATAATGGATATGAAATAGCTTACGTTTTAGAAGGAGAAGTTAGTTTATATTTAGATAATGAAAAATTTGAATTGAAGAAAGAAGATAGTGTAAAAATACCTGTTGGTATGAAGCATAGATGGGAAAATAATAGTGATAAAAATGCAAAAGTTATTTTTGCAGTTATTTTATAAAATAAATATGTCTATATTAATAAGAATTATCAATTATATATGATAAAAGAATTTTATTTTTAATTATCAAAAGATGTAAACAAAAAACTATATAAAAATAAAAAACATTTTACTTTACATCAAAAAATATATGCTTTATAATTGAATTCAAATTAACAACCAAATAAAAAAGATAGAGGTTGCGGTATTTAAGAGTATATTTGCAGAGTTAAGCACTGTGAAGCAAATAGAAAGGGAATACTGCCGAAACATATAACTGATGCTTTAAGGTTATATAGTTGGGATTATGTATAATATGCATAATACTGTCATAAAGAAATTTATGGAGTGCTATCATGATAGATATATTTTAAAGAATTTTATTATATAAATATTTAAAGTGAAAAATATAGTCTTGAGTGATTTGCTCAAGACTTTTTTATTTGGTAAAAAATAGAACATTTATTGAGAGGGGAAGAAGAAAAATGGATTTAACAAGTAGAAGGGAAAAAATAAGTAGAAGAGAAAGAACAAGAAGAATGGGAGAAGGTATAAAAGTACCTCATACATTAGTAATTATTTCTATAATTATACTTCTTGTAACAGTTGCAACATATATTATACCGGGAGGTGCATATGAAAAAGCTGTAAATGAAGCAGGGAAAACTGTAGTTGTAGATGGATCGTTTACATATATTGATAGTCAACCACAAGGTATATTTGAAACATTGCAAGCACCAATTCAAGGAATTATAGACAGTGCTGAAATTATAGCATTTTTATTTATAGTAGGTGGAGCTTTTAATATAATATCTAAAACAAAAGCAATAGATTTTGGTATAGTTAATATAGTTAATGTATTTAAAGGAAGAGAAATTTTAATTATTCCAATTATAACTACAATATTTTCTTTAGGTGGAGCAGTATTTGGAATGTACGAAGAGTCAGTGCCATTTGTTGCCATATTAGTACCACTAATGTTAGCACTAGGGTATGATAGTATAATGGCCATTGCAGTTACATATTTAGCATGTGCTTTAGGATTTTCTTCAGCAATGCTTAACCCATTTACAGTAGGTATAGCTCAATCGATAGCAGAAGTACCAATGTTCTCAGGTATAGAGTATCGTACAATAATATGGGTTATAACAACGGCTGTTGGATGTGCATTTTTAATGATGTATGCTAGAAAAATTAAAAGAAATCCAGAGTTTAGTCCAGTTTATGAAAGTGATCAAATAAAAAGAGCTAATTTACAAAAATTTGGTGAAGAAAAAGGAGAATTTACTTTAAATCATAAAACAATATTAGCTTCACTAGCACTATGTATAGGAGTAATAGTTTGGGGAGTTTTAACTCAAGGATTTTGGATACCACAAATAGCGGCAGTATTTTTGATAACTGGATTATTTAGTGGTATAATAGGAAAACTTTCAGGAGATGAAATGGCAGAGGCATTTATAGAAGGTGCAAAAGGTATGATAGGTGCAGCTGTTATGATAGGATTTGCAAAAGCTATAGTAATAATAGCTGAAAATGCAAGTATAATAGATACAATTCTATATAACTTAGCTAGTGTAATAGGGCAACTGCCTTCATTATTAGCAGCTTGTGTAATGTATCCTATACAAATGTTTATAAACTTCTTTGTTGGTTCTGGTTCAGGTCAAGCAGCTTTAACAATGCCAATATTAGCACCACTTGGTGATTTAATAGGAGTATCCCGTCAATTGACAGTTTTAATATTCCAATTTGGAGATGGGTTCTCAAATATTATATTCCCTACATCAGGAATATTGATAGCATGCTTAGGAATAGCAGGAGTTCCTTTTGGAAAATGGTTCAAATGGGTAATGCCACTGCAAGGAATATTATTTGTTTTAGCGATAACATTTATAACAATAGGTTCATTAATGGGATGGGCATAAGAGAATAAGGAGACTACATTATGAAAGAGTTATTACTTAAAGAGGGACAAAACTTAAAAGAGAGATTATGTGAAATCAGTGAATATATATATCATAATCCGGAGCTTGGAAATGAAGAATTTAAAGCAGTGGAAAAGTTAACTTCTTTTTTAGATGAACATAATTTTAAAATAGAAAAAGAGTTTTTAGGACTTAAAACAGCATTTAGAGCAGTATATGATAGCAATAAGCCAGGTTTAACTGTAGGATATTTATGTGAATATGATGCACTTCCAGAGATAGGTCATGGATGTGGTCATAATATGATAGGAACAATGTCAGCAGGAGCTGGTGTTATATTAAGTAAAATAGTAGATAAAGTTGGAGGGCGTATAATAATATATGGAACTCCAGCAGAAGAAACTAATGGAGCAAAAGTTATTTTTGCAGAAAATGGAGTATTTGAAGAATTAGATGCGGCTATGATACTTCATCCATCAGATAAAACTACTAAAAGTGGAACATCTATGGCACTTTATCCTCTACAATTTACATACAGAGGAAGAACAGCTCATGCAGCAGGATGCCCTCAAGATGGAATAAATGCATTAAATAGTGTTATACAGTTATTTAATGGAATCGATGCCCTTCGTCAACATGTGACTCCTGATGTGAGAATGCATGGAATAATAACAAATGGTGGTGTGGCAGCAAATATAGTTCCTGATGAAGCAGTTGCACAGTTTTATTTTAGAGCAGCTAAGAAAGAAACAGTAATGGATGTTGTTGAAAAAGTTAAAAAAATTGCAGAAGGTGCAGCGCTTATGACAGGTGCAACTTTAGAAATGGAAAGATTTGAGTTGCCTTATGACAATTTAGAAACACATGAAAATTTATCAGAGGCTTTTAATGAGAACTTAAGAAGCCTTGGTATTACAGACATAGTAGAAAATAAAGATTTTGGCTCAAGTGATATAGGAAATGTAAGCCAAATAGTTCCTACTATACATCCTAATATAGGCATATCTAATTGTCGTGTAGTAGGTCATAGTAGAGAAATGGCAGATGCCACAATATCTGAATTAGGACACGAAAGATTAATTACTGGAACATTAGCCCTTGCTTATACAGGATATGATGTTTTAACTAGAAATGTTGAGTTATAGAAAATAATAATTAATGGATAGTGACATATCAAGAGTTATTTTAAGGATATATTATAAAGTTAATATAAGTAAAGTAAAAGGGATGTTCTACTGAAATAGTGGAAGGCCCTTTTTGATAGATATCTAAAGTTGTAGATAGTTATTTTTGAGTAAACTAGAGTATAATATCTAAATAGAAATTTTCAAAGAAAAGGAAGTTATCTAAAGGTATAAATCTATAAATAACTCTCAAAATATAACAAAGTTAATTAAAATGATTATATTTGGAGAGGATTTACATAATGAGTAAAAATACGAAAAACATTAAAAATACAGATGAAAAATTAAATATAGAGGCTGTAATTGATAATTTAATACAAAAAGCAAATTTAGCTATGGAAGAAATGATGAAATTAGATCAAGAATCTATTGATAAAATAGTACACTCAATGGCAAAAGCAGGACTTGATAAACATATTGAGCTTGCTAAAATGGCTGTTGAAGAAACTAAAAAAGGAGTATTTGAAGATAAGGTAACTAAAAATATATTTGCCACAGAATATATTTATAACGATATAAAATATAAAAAAACTGTAGGAGTTATAGATGAAAATGAAGAAGAGGGAGTAATGACAGTGGCAGAGCCCATAGGAGTTATAGCTGGAGTTACACCTGTTACAAATCCAACATCTACAACTATGTTTAAGGCTTTAATTTCTATAAAGGGCAGAAATCCCATAATATTTAGCTTCCATCCAAGTGCACAAAAATGCTCTAAGGAAGCTGCTAGAATTTTAAGGGATGAAGCTATTAAAGCTGGAGCTCCAAAAGACTGTATTCAATGGATTGAAGACCCATCCGTACAAGCCTCAAATGA
>CAZUUR010000179.1:0-4546 GCA_964622815.1 uncultured Oscillospiraceae bacterium
TTTGTGCAGCCCTGAAACGCATCGTCCCCTATGCCCGTCACGGTATAGGTTATGCTACCATAAGGCACCGTGGCGGGAATGGTAAGCGATATTGTGTTGGGATCCACGGCAGGATTCGATTCATCTCTGCGAGAAACCGCCGCCGTGCCGGTATTGCCGCTCTCTGTTAGCACCTCGTATTTTACGTCGTTAAATGCGAACCCCTCGCCCACACCCGCAAGCGCTGGCGCGGGCATAAGCGCAAGGAGCATTATCACCGTCAGGAGCACCGCAAGAGATTTTCTGTTCATGATTTTTTACCGCAGCTTTCACTTTGGAAAGCTCCCTTTCATATGAGTTATTTTTATGGTTTTGCCGAGTTTGGCATGGTTTAAGGTTTATTTAAGCTATTATATTAGTATATAGTTATATAGGAGGCTTGTCAAATATACAGTTGCTAACGATCGCTCTTGTCAACAGAGCCTAACAACTGTATAATTATTATATGTTAGATAAGGTTGAAAACACTATACGCCGTTTCGGGCTTATCGCCAAGGGCGAAAGGGTGCTTGTTGGCGTGAGCGGCGGGGCTGACAGCGTGGCGCTTTTGCACACGCTCCTTGCCCTTGGCTCGCGCATGGGCTTTTCCGTATGCGCGGCGCATCTCAATCATGGCATACGCGGCGAGGAGGCCGAAAGCGACGCGCTTTTCGTAAAGGATTTGTGCGAGCTTTACGGCACGGAGCTTTACAGCGAGCTTATCGACGTTCCCTCCCTCGCGCGCGAGCACCGCGAGACGCTTGAGCAGGCGGGGCGCACGGCGCGCTATGATTTCCTCTTCCGCGCGAAAAGGCGCTTTTGCGCCGATAAGATAGCCGTGGCGCATCACATGGACGATCAGGCGGAGAGCATACTTTTGCATCTAACGCGCGGCAGCGGTCTTTTAGGGCTCACCGGTATGCAGCCGCAGCGCGGCGATCTCATACGCCCGCTTCTTTTTTTAAGGCGGCGCGAAATAGAAGCTTATCTTGAAAACGAGGGCATTGCCTTTTGCACCGACGCAACAAATCTTGAGCGCAGCGGAACGCGCAACAAGCTTCGTTTAGACGTTATACCGTATATAGAAAAAAACATAAATCCAGCTATAGTTGAAGCGCTTTGCTCAACGGGCGAGCTGCTTTGGCGCGATGAATGCTATCTTGGCGCCCAGGCGGAGCTGGCGCTTAAAAGCGCCAAAAGCGGCGCGGGCTATCTTCGTGATGAGCTAAAGCGCCTGCCGCTGCCCATTTTGACCCGCGCCATACGCATTGCGCTTTTTAACGCGGGCGCGAAGGCCGATATTGAGCGCGTTCACGTTGAAAAGGTGATAGAGCTGCTCGACGCGCGCACCGGCGCGACGCTTTCGCTCCCCTATGTTGACGCATGGACGAGCTACGAGCTTATTTGCTTCGGCGCTAGCGAGAATGTGGAATGGTTCGAGCTCGACCTGAATGAAAACGGCGTCACTCAAACGCCTCTTGGCGAGTTTGAGGCGCACGTTATCGACGCGGGAAGCTATCCGCTTGATTTTACCGATAGGAGCACGGGCTATATGGATATGGATAAGCTCTTTGGCAACGCGCTCATAGTGCGCCTTCGCCGCGACGGGGACAGATTTTTCCCCGTAGGCGCGCCGGGGCGAAGAAAGCTCAAGCAGTTTTTTATTGACCGCAAGATCCCCCGCGACGGCAGGCTCGTTCCCCTTATCTGCAACGGGGGCGACGTATTTTTCGTTCCCGGTCACAGCGTCAGCGACGATGTTAAGGTCGACCAAAGCACGAAAAGGATACTTATGGTGAAATATAAGGACGCAAAGACCTATGGCGGGCTTCATAAGAAGCAGGACTAAGCTTTGCGCGTTTTGATGTAATTTTATAGGAGGTTCTGTTTATATATGGCAAGAATGGACGACGACCTTAAAAAGGTACTTTTATCCGAGGACGAGATACGCGCGCGCGTTAAGGAGATGGGCGCTGAACTGAGCCGCGACTATGACGGCAGGGACGTTATACTGGTGTGCATACTAAAGGGCGCTGTGAACTTTTTTTCAGACCTCGCCCGCAGCATGTCCTGCCGGCTTGAAATGGATTTTATGTCCATATCGAGCTATGGCAACAAGCAAAAGACTTCCGGCATAGTGCGCATAGCAAAGGATATGGACGCGAGCATAACAGGCCGCCATGTGCTCATTGTTGAGGATATTATGGATTCGGGCCTCACGCTCAACCATCTGACGCATCTTTTATCGGCGCGTGAACCCGCGTCGCTCAAAATCGCCTGCCTTTTAGACAAGCCCTCCCGCCGCGAATGCGATATAAGCCCCGATTACACGGGCTTCGTTATCCCCAATGAGTTCGTTGTGGGCTACGGCCTTGATTACAATGGATACTATCGCAATCTGCCATACGTTGGGGTCATGAAAGAGGAAATATACAGCTAAAGCGCAAAAGAGCCGAACGTATGCGCAAAAGAGCCGAACGGGCGCATATAGCTTTCGTGTGAGCTTGCGTCCGCCTAGCGGCGCACAAACCCCTATGTTTAAATTTCAGGAGGTTATGATGTTTTGTGTTAATTGCGGCGCAACACTTACAGACGGCAAGCCGTTTTGCCCTAACTGCGGCACGCGCGTCGGCACGCAGCAGCAGCCGTATCAGCAGCAGCCGCATCAGCCCGTGATACCGCGCCCCGCGCCTTTTCCGGGCGATTGTATATCACATGATGGTGTGCCCACCCCTCCCGCGCCGGACGCGGCGTATCACAGCTATAAAGCCCCTGCTCGCCGCCCCGCGCCTTTTCCGGGCGATTGTATATCACATGGTGGTGTGCCTGACGCGGGGAGCTGCTCCCCCGTAGGGTCGGGTCTTGACCCGACCGCGCAATGCAGCCAAAATGCGGGCGGCACGGCAACCGACAGCGTTGGCAGCGAGGAGAGCAAAACATGGCTATGACACTGCCCCCCAAGCTTGAGCAAGGCTCGCGCGTGGCGCTAATCTGCCCCGCGTCGCCCGTTCCCGATGAGAAAAATCTCGCAAACTCCATTGCGGCGGTTGAGGCGCTCGGCTTTGTGCCGGTGGTATATGAAAGCTGCCTTTTAAGCTCGCGCAGGGGCTATCTTGCCGCCACGGACGAAATACGCGCGCGCGACGTAATGCGTGCGTTTTTGGATAACAGCATCTCTGGCGTTTTCGCGCTGCGCGGCGGCTATGGCTGCGAGCGCATTCTGCCGCTTCTCGCCCTTGGCGCACTATCGCGTCACCCCAAGTTTTTTGCGGGTTACAGCGATATTACCGCGCTGCACATCGTGTTAAACCAACAATGCAAATTTGTCACATATCACGCGATAATGCCCTCAAGCGATTATGCGGGCGATGTGGACAAATATTCTATGGACATGCTAAAGCGCTGCATCGCGGCAAATTTGCAGGGCGTCATCGAAAACCCTGAAACGCCGTTTAAAACGCTGTTTTCCGGCTACAAGGGCAACGTTCCGGCAAGCGCAAGCGGCGTTTTAACGGGCGGCAACCTATCGCTCGTGGCTCGCTCGCTTGGCACGCCGTGGGAGATAGACACGCGCGGCAAGCTTCTATTTTTGGAGGACGTGGGCGAAGCGCCCTACCGTATCGACGGCATGCTCACCCAGCTTCGCAACGCCGGAAAGCTCACCTTTGCGGCGGGGCTGCTGCTTGGCTATTTCACCGAAATGAATATAGACGAAGCGCACCCGGAAAAGACGCTCACGCTCGATGAAATATTTAACGAGCTGCTTCCAAGGAACGTTCCCACAGTCACAGGCGTATGCTGCGGCCACAAAACGCCCACGCTTGCGCTGCCGCTGGGCGCTATGGCGAAGCTTGAGGACGGAAAGCTGACAGTTGAAATGAGCTAAAAATGCGGTTACGCTCCTATTAGAACAGAAAGGCAAATATAATGAAAACCATCACACTTGGCAGCACCGGCATAACAGTGCCGCAAAACGCGTTTGGCGCGCTTCCGATACAGAGGGATTCCTTTGAAGTGGCGGCGGCGCTTGTGAACAAGGCGTACAGGGGCGGCATGACGTTTTTTGATACCGCACGCATGTATTCCGACAGCGAGGAGAAAATAGGCCTCGCCTTTGGCGACACGCTGTTTAAAAACGCGCGTGAAAGCGTGTATATAGCATCGAAAACGCACGCGAAAACGCCGGACGAATTTTGGGCGCATCTTGAAACGTCGCTCACAAATATGAAAACCGATTATATTGACATATATCAATTCCACTGTGCCACAAAATGCTTTAAGCCCGGCGACGGCACGGGCATGTATGAATGCATGCTCGAGGCGAAGCGTCAGGGGAAGATACGGCATATAGGCATAACGGCGCACCTTTTGCCCATCGCGCATGAGGCTGTGGACAGCGGGCTTTATGAAACGCTGCAATTTCCATTTAGCTATCTGGCGGGGGAGAAAGAGCTTGAGCTTGTGAAAAAATGCCAGGATAAGAACATGGGGTTTATTGCGATGAAGGCGCTCGCGGGCGGGCTGATAA
>CAZUUR010000180.1:0-4541 GCA_964622815.1 uncultured Oscillospiraceae bacterium
CGCTCTATTCCGATAGGCAGGCGAGGCGGCATGAGGTGAAGCCGGGGATGACCGGGTGGGCGCAGGTGAATGGGAGGAATTTGGCCAAGCTTAGCAAGAAATTTGAATACGATGTTTGGTATGTAGATAATATCTCATTTTTATTGGATCTTAAAATTTTGTTCCTAACATTTGTAAATGTACTGAGGAGAAAGGATGTAGGTAAAGGGAGTGGAGACATGAAAGATGTGGATGATTTAGATTTTGCTTCAAGATTAAGGTGACATTAATTAAAAAAAATATTTTACCATGAATATTAAGGGAAAAGTAATAACACTAAGAGCTATTGAAAAAGAAGATCTTAAATTACTTCATAAGTGGTCTAATGACCCAGAAATAAACTATATGTTAGGTGGCTGGCATTTCCCCTCAAATTTTAATGAGCAGGATAAATGGCATGACTCTTTGTCAATGAATAGCCCAAATCAACGCTTTGCAATTGATACTGAAGAGCATGGTTTCATTGGCATGGCAAATCTTGTAAATATTAATTGGAAAGACAGAAATGCTTTCCACGGTATGCTTATAGGAGATAAAGACATTCGAGGAAAAGGATATGGTTTCGATACAGTTATGACAATGAATCGCTATGCTTTTGAGGAATTAGGTTTAAAAAGAATGGATGGTAGTATGATTGAGTATAACACAGCTTCAATTAACTTATATACTAAAAAAAGTGGTTGGAAAATTGAGGGAATAAAAAAATCATCATACTACAGAAAAAATGAATGGTGGGATCAAGTAGTTGTTGGTATTACAAAAGAGGAATATTACGAGTTCATTAAAACTCTAGAAAAATAGCACTAATGTATTCTATCGGAAGTTACTTACCTCTGGAAGTATCAATTTTCAATAAAGATATCTATTATCCAAATTCGACTTTATTGAATACGGGTCGTAATGCTTTTGAATACATATTAAAATCAAAGGATGTTAGAAAAGTATTCATACCTTATTTATGCTGTGATGCCCTCCTTTCACCTCTTATTAAAAATCATATTGAGTACGAGTACTATTTTGTTGATAAAAATCATCGGCCTAATTGGGATTTTCGCAAATTGGGAGAAAAAGAGTATTTCCTCTATATTAATTACTACGGGCTTAGAGACATTGTTATTCAGGTGCTTTCAGAAAAAATTGACAATCTCATAATTGATAACACTCAAGCTTTTTTCTCTAAGCCGTACCAAAAGCTACCTACATTTTATTCTACAAGAAAGTTTTTTGGTGTTGCGGATGGGGCTCTTTTGTGTAATGTAGAAAATATGATTGAACTTGAGCAGGATAAATCTGCTGACAGGATGAAGCATTTGTTGTTAAGGGTTGAGAACCAATCTGAAGTAGGGCACAAAGCTTATCAAGAAAATGAGGAGTTGTTGGATACTTTACCACTAATGCTTATGTCAGAGCTTACTAAGAAAATTTTGTTATCAGTTAATTTTGAGCATCATAAACTTGTTAGAAACAATAACTTTAATTTTCTTAATAAATCATTATACAAGTATAACAAGTTTAAAGTCAACGAAATCAATGGACCATTAGCATATCCATTATGGGTAAATAATGGCCCTGAAATTAGAAGGGCCCTTAAAGACAACAGGATATTCACACCAATTTTCTGGAACAGTGTCCTGGATAATGTGCCTAAAGATTCAATCGAATATGATATTGTTATTAATACAATACCCATACCTATCGACGGCAGATATTCACAGGATGATCTTCAACAGGTCATTGATATAGTTAATCCTTTTTTAAATGGGAACTAGAATAGAAATAATTGAGGTAGATAACCAGGCAGACTGGGCGAAAAAACTTGCAGAAATTTCTTTTTGTGATTTTTATCACTCACTTTCATACAATTCATACCACTCTAATATAGGTGAAAAACCCATTCTATATTGCTTTAAGCAAGATAATTATTCAATTCTTTTCCCCTTAGTTATCAGAGAAATCGGTTTAAGTCATTATAAAGATGTAACATCAGTGTATGGCTATGCCGGTCCTATTGCCTCCCACTCCAATATTCCTTCTGATGTTCTTACATCTTTCTCAGATTCAATAAGTATTTTTTTTCAGGAAAAGAATATTGTCTCTGCATTTAGCAGACTTCATCCTAGTTTCAAAAATGAGGCATTGTTAAATGCTATTGGAGAAATAGTGCCTTTAAGTGAAACAGTTTATATAGATTTAACCATACCCCTTGATGAACAGAAGTCCAGATATCGCAAAGGGGTAAAGTCGGATTTAAGTAAACTTAATAGAGGGGAGTATTTTGTTTTTGAGGATACTGAAAAAAAATATATTAGTGAGTTTATTGAAATATACAATGAAAATATGGTTCGGGTTGGTGCCAGACCGGAGTATTTCTTTGATAACACATACTATGATATGATTTTCAATAGTCAGGATATCAACTCAAAACTATATTTTGTAGTCAAGGAGAATGTGAAGGTTGCTGCTAGTATATTTGTCTTCTCTGGTAATATTATACAGTATCATCTTTCGGGGACTCGCGGAGATTATTTGAAAAACAGTCCGGTCAGGTTGATTATTGACCATGTAAGGGTATTCGGAACCGAAAATGGCTACAATGAGTTACATTTAGGCGGAGGTGTTGGATCTTCAGAAGACTCGCTCTTCAAGTTCAAAGCCGGCTTTTCAGATTGCAGACACCAATTCAAAGTTTGGCGCCATATAGCTAATCCGGATGTATACGATCAACTTGTTCAAGAACACAACCCCAACCTCAACTCAACATACTTTCCCCTATACAGGGCTCCTAAGTAAGCAATGTACAGCAATCATTACACTAGTTATATCCAATGCGTACATTAACAACTTATTGGTTAATTGAGGGGTATAAGAAAATAAGTAGATTTTTAATTGTTTTTAGTATTATTTGATAATTTTGTCTAAACTTGAATCAAGTTTATATCTCTTTCACTCAAGACTCAAAAAACACTAATATTAATCTCTTTAAAGCAAAAACTCTGCTCTTGCTAATGATTAACAAGTAGTTTATTGTATTAACTAATCCTGTCCGTTTTTTAATCTTTACAAGTAGTTATTTATCTGAAAAAATTAATTTACTCAATTTTTTAGCAGCTATAAAAATTAACAAAAAAACTTCAATAATGGCTACAAAAAACAAATATAACAAAGCATATGACGAAGGCTATAATGATGGCAAAAAGGCTGATTTAATGGATCATTTTGTTCATAATTTAAAGGTTCCGTTTAAATGGGAAGACCAAAAAGAATATGATTCATATAATGCAGGATTTAATGACGGTTCTTCTGATAAGCATGATGATAATGATTCAAATTATTCAGGAGGGACAAGCGAAAGTAGCGGAAAATAGTTATGCAAATATTGCTTAACGAATCACTACTGTTAACTCAAATAGATAAGACTCATTTACCTATACTGTTCAAATGGAGGAATGAGTCTTCTTTTATTAATAATTGTACTATGCGTCCCTGTATTGAAGACATTAATAAATTTGAAAATGAGTTAAAGTCTGATTTTAATAAAGATAGGCACTTACAATTTGTAATTCTTTGGCGAGAAGAACCAGTTGGAACAGTATTTTCTTATTCATTCAATAAGATTGACCAATATGTCTTTACTACTCTTTTTATTGATTCAAAATACGCAAACAAGTCTTTAGGAATTAGGGTATTTTCTGCTTATTCTAATTTTTTATTCCAAGAATTCAATTTGTTCAAAATCTACTTTGACATATACGAATACAATCATATAATGGTAAATATTATTGAAAAATGCGGTTTTTCGTTAGAAGGAATATTTAAAAAACAACATCTTCAAGGAGGGCAAAGATATGATGTTCGGAGATATGCATTTTATGAAAAGGACATGCAATATTGGGCAAATCTATTAAAAACAAACACTGTAAAAATTTTGAAGTAATCCTTATGAAAAAATTCAGATTTATATGATCATTAAAATAAAAACTGCAATGCACTACAATGACAAGTTATAAATTTATACCCGTGATACAACATTATTTTTTGTTATACTAACATTCGTTTTCAAACAAGAATCAAATATTTACATATGTCATCTCAACCTAAAATCTGGCTCTCCCTGGCCCATATGGGCGGTATGGAGCAAAAATTTATACAATCGGCCTTTGATACAAACTGGGTGGTTCCGCTCGGCCCAAATGTGGATGGATTTGAAAAGGATCTGGAGGAGTTTATCGGCGGTGATAAACATATAGTGGCTCTTAGCTCTGGAACGGCGGCTATACATCTGGCGCTTATTCAGTTGGGAGTGCAGTCGGGAGATGAGGTAATTTGCCAATCCTTTACTTTTAGCGCAAGTGCTAATCCGATTAAATATGTTGGGGCAACGCCTGTATTTGTGGATAGTGAGGAGGAGACCTGGAATATGGATCCAAAGCTGCTTGAGATTGCAATAGAGGATAGGATTAAGATAACAGGCAAGAAACCTAAGGCGATTATCCCTGTGCACC
>CAZUUR010000181.1:0-4528 GCA_964622815.1 uncultured Oscillospiraceae bacterium
GCCGACGCTCTACCACTGAGCTACACCCGCACGCTCCAGTGTGCGCCGCACCGCTCTATGGCGATACAGCATTACTATTCTAAAGCAAACCTCCGCTTTTGTCAACAAAATAAACCCTGATATATAGCACTTTTACTGCGCCCCCAACCTATTGCGGATAGGGTGGTTTGGTGGCACAAATAGGGCGGTCGGGTCAAGACCCGACCCTGCATTGTTAAAGCCTGATTTGAGCTATAATTGAAAGACGAAGTCTTTCATATTTCCTTCTCCCTGATGGAAAGATACCTCGCAAGCTTGCTTCTCACCCTTTGCAGCGCGTTATCCACGCGTTTTACGCCGCAGCCGAGCGCTTGTGCTATCTCCTGATAGCTTTTGCCCTGCAGAAAACTGTTCAGGCAATTTTTCTCAAGCTCCGTAAGCTGCGTTTGCAGCGTATCCGTTATGCCGCGCATGCTTTCGGCGGAAATAAACCTGTTCTCAGGCCCTGCCGCCGCCGGCATTGACATCATATCCATAACGGGTGTCCGCGCGGCGTCCTCATCCTCTTTATCCGGATAGATGGACACATACCTGCTCAGCGGTATGTGCTTTTGCCTCGTCGAGCCGCGCACGGCCGTCATAAGCTGCCTTGACACGCACGTCACCGCAAACGTTTTAAATGATGCGCCCTTATCGTCCCTATAATCGCGTATGGCCTTAAATAGACCGTACATGCCCTCTTGAATAACATCGTCCCTATCTGCACCGGTGAGGAAATACGAGTGGGCAAGCTGCCTCACAAGCGTTTTATAGCGGGCATAAAGCGCCTCGTCCGCCTCGGTGTCTCCCTCGCGCGAGCGCAAAACAAGCTCCGCGTCGGTTAGTTCCGCCTCATTTTGACGCGTATTGACGGGGCTGAGCGCGTCCTCTTGGCGCGCCGCCCCATTGCTGTTCATTTGCGCTTTGCCGGGCATTATTTAGCGTCCTGCCTGCGTTTTTCAAACATCAGCACGGCTGCCGCCACAGATGCGTTTAGCGAGTCAAGAGGCCCTTGTATGGGTATTTTCACAAGGAAGTCACAGCTATCCTTGGTAAGGCGGGCAAGCCCGTCGCCCTCCGAACCTATCACAAGCGCCACCGCACCCTCAAGCTTCGCCTTTTGCATGGTTTCGCCCTGCATATCCGCACCCGCTATCCAGATATTTTCGTCCTTGAGACGTTTTATAGCGCCATTGATATTTGCCACGCGTGCCACGAGGCAATGCTCTGTTGCGCCCGCCGCCGCTTTACACGCCGCCGCCGTAACGGACGCGCTCCTGCGGTTGGGGATTATTATGCCATGCACGCCCGCGCACACCGCGCTCCTAATAATAGAGCCTAGGTTATGCGGGTCCTCTATGCCGTCGAGCACCACTATAAACGGCTTTTCGCCGCGCTTTTTCGCAACCGCGAGTATATCTGATATATCGCAATACTCAACGCCCGGCACCTGCGCCACTATGCCCTGATGATTGCCCGATTTATTGCCGTGGCCAAACGGCATGCAAAGCTCGTCCAGCTTTGATTTGTCCACCTCGCGAAGCTGAATGTTCGCGTCGCGTGCGAGCGAGATTATCTCGCGCAATGAGCCGTCCGGCTCTTTCACAACGAGTATCCTGTCTATGCTGCGGCCGCTTTTTATCGCTTCGCGGACGGCATTCCTGCCCATCACAAGATAGGGAAGCTCGTCCTGCTCAACCTCGGGAGTTACGCTTTGGCTAAGCTTGTCGTCACGCTTTTCAAATGGCTTGCCGTATGGCTTGCGCTCGCTCTCATACGAGCCGCGGCCGCCGTTAAAGCCCTCCTTGAAACCGCGATTATCGTTTTCAAGAGGCCTGTTGCGCGGGCCGCGCTTTGGCATGCGCTCGCCCCTGTTTTCATAGCCCGACGCGGTGTCGCGCGGAGCTTGACGGCTTTCGTTGCCGCGATCGCTTTTGTTGCGATTATCGCTGTTGTAACGGCTGTCGCTATTGTAGCGATTGTTGCCGTCTTGCGGCTTGCCGTAGCCGGGACGGTCGTTATTGCGGCTGTCGCTATTGTAGCGGTTGTCGCTATTGTAGCGGCTGTCGCTATTGTAGCGGCTGTTGCCATTATAGCGATTTTCGCTATTATAGCGGCTGTTGCCGTCTTGCGGCTTGCCGTAGCCGGGGCGGTCGTTATTGCGGTTGTCGCTTTTGTAACGATTTTCGCTATTGTAGCGGCCTTCGCTATTATAGCGGTCATTACCGCGATTGTTCCCGCCAAAGCGATTGTTGCCGTCGGAGCGATTGTTCCCGCCGCCGCGATTGTTCCCGCCGCCGCGATTATCGTCACGGCCCACGGGTTGACCGTCGCGGAAGGAAACTATTTCGCCGTCGCGCTTTGCGCCGCCGGAAGGTTTGCCGCCGTAGCCGCGATTATTCCCGCCGAAGCGATTGTTCCCGCCGGAGCGATTGTTGCCGCCAGAACGATTGTTGTCATAGCTCGGCTTGTCGCTTTTGCCGCTCTCGCCGGAGCTTTTGCCGCCGGACGGTTTGCCCTTAAAGCCGGAGCGATTGTTGCCTTCGCCATAGCTTCTGCCGTCGTTACGGCCATTGCTGCCGCCATTGCGGCTGTTGTTGTACGCCATTAAAATATCCTCATTTCGATTTAATCCAATTTTATGCCGGTGTCGGACTTGTCCGGACTCGTTTTTACCGTGAGCGCCTCACGCATCAAAAACGCAAGCCTATCGTCCTCACCTTTTAAATACAGATACCCAAAGAGAGCCTCAAGCCCTGTCGCGGCGCGATAATCGGTTATCGCGGCATGCTTTGGCACAGTGCCAAGATGCGAGTTTCGGCCACGCTTGAATATGGCAAGCTCGTCGCTCGACAATAGCGCCTCTATCCTGTGCAGCGCCTCCGCCTGCGCGTGCGCGCAGACCTGCTTGGCGCTCATGCGATGCAGCGCGTTCACCGTGCCGTCGCTAGAGGTAACGAGCCATGTTCTGATGAACAGATCAAACACCGTATCGCCTATATACGCAAGCGTAAGCGGCGGCAACAGCTCCGGCCGCAGCACGCGGCTCTCGCCTTGCTGCGGCAATCCCTGCATCACTTTTTTGAGCATTTGCGCTCCCATTGCATTTTCCATCAGCTTAGTATAGCACACTAATTGCACCGCGCACTACTTTATTTTAAAAAGACGGTGCAAAAAGCGTATTTTTTTAGCGTTACGCGGCGTCCGTGTTTGTGTTGGCCGCGTCGGCGGGCGCAGCGTCGGTGAACGTAGAGTCGGTGGGGCTTGACGCGGGCTGCGTCTGACGCGAGTTAAGATAATTCATCACGCCCTCCGCAATGCCAAGAGCAAGCTTTTTTTGGTGCTCTGAATCCGCAAGCAGCGCCTCGTCCTCGCTATTGCTCAAAAACCCGCATTCAACGAGCACACCGGGCGAGGTGCATTCGCGTATCACAAAATAATCGGCGGGGTTTGCGGGCCGCTTGGCGCGTCCGAGTGCGGCGCATACGCTTTCTATCACGCTGGTGGCCAGCTTTTGCGCCTCCTTGCCCTCAAAGCCCTTCATAAAAAAGGCCATAGGCCCGGAGATGGACGTATCCTTAAACTTATTCATGTGAATGCTCACTACGGCGTCGGCCTCAGCATCGTTCATAATGCGCTTGCGCTGAGCCATATCCTTGCGCTTGGTATCGCCAAGAGCTTCACCGCTGCCGCGCGTGAGCACAACGTTTACCCCCCGCTCAACAAGCGCGTCGCGCACAAGAAATGTGACCGCAAGATTTAAGCCTGCCTCCTTAACGCCCGTTTTCGCGCCCACCGCGCCGCCGTCCGGTCCACCGTGGCCCGCGTCCAGCACCACGGTATAGCCGGTTTTCACTTTGCCTCCCGCCGCATACACCTCGCTCCGCTCACCTTCGGCGGCGCTTATCTCGGCAAGGCGCGCCCCGAACACCGCGAGCAAAAGCACCATCACCACAACCGCCACCGTGTTAACGGCCTTAGAAAGACCGGCCATCTTTTCAAGCTTCACAGGCAGCTTGAGCTTTTTTCGTATGTTGAAGCGCTTTATCATAATCTCACCTCATAGCCAACATATTCTGTCAAAGCTCGTCTTATTACTTATACGATGTATGTGAAAAAAATCGCAAAACGTGCTAAAGTCCCCATTTTATCGGACGTTTCGACGTTTTGCTGTATGCAGCGGTTTTGAATATTCATATAGATTATCCACACTTTCCACATAGTTATCCACATAGTACATGGGCTAATAATGGGCATTTCTGATTTTACCCACACATTTATCCCACATGTATCGCGAGTGATTATTCGTGGTTTATAATGCATACGGTATGCATGAAATGTAGGGCGGGGTGGAGAACCGCAGGTTCGTTATGTTGAGACCCCCCCCCGCCGCCTGTGCGCACACGCTCGTTTGACATCTCCTCCCACCCATACAAAAAGGCTTCTCTTTCGAGAAGCCTTTTTTGTGCATATCGTCAAGGGATAAATCCCTTGCCGTCGGTTACCCTAA
>CAZUUR010000182.1:0-4518 GCA_964622815.1 uncultured Oscillospiraceae bacterium
TACAGGCAGCGGCAGCTGGCGCGCATACGCAACCTCAAGCCCGGCGAGCAAGTAGATATGCGCGAGCTTATAGCCTGCGCACCTCTGAGCGGCGAGGAAATGTATCAAAAGCTGCTATCAATCGCCGAAAGCTTTACAGATCCTGATCTTGCGGCAATAACCAAATACATTTTAAAAGAAAGCCGCGAAAAGCTTACAAAGCACCCCGCCGCATTAAAGCTGCATCACGCCATGCGCTCCGGGCTTCTTTACCACACCTGCACCATGCTAGACGCCGCCAAGGCGCTTATAGCCGTTTACAGGCCTATTTATCCCTCGCTTAACGAGGAGTTGGTGTCCGCCGGAATAATACTGCATGATATTTCAAAGATAGATGAACTTACCGTGGGCAATCTCGGCCTTGCTACAGGCTACAGCCTCCGAGGGCAGCTGCTGGGTCATATCAACATGGGCGTTGCAATGATCGAGCGCGCGGCGGCGGAGCTTCTGCTTGAGGGCGAAACAATCACTATGCTCCAGCACATACTGCTCTCGCATCACGGCATTCCGGATTATGGCAGCCCGCGCTACCCCATGTTCCCCGAAGCAGAAATCGTGAGCACGGTTGACCTTCTTGACTCGCGCCTTTATGAAATGTATGACGCGCTGGCCTCAACACTGCCCGGCGGCTTCTCTGAAAGACAGTGGGCGCTTGATAACCGCCAGCTATACAAAAAATCTACCGAAGAATAATATATTATTTTAAAATTGTGGCTTGGATTTGTCCAAGTCACAATTTGTAGACTCCAATATCGCGTATGACAATTTACATTTTTGCATAAACATTGTGAAAACTTTGTGTTATTTTTGTGTAATCAATGCTAAATCGCCCCAAAACGTGCATAAACCGCCGGAGCTTGCATTTCTTGTCATATCCATATAAAATCATTTTGTTGGCGCCAAACATTTTGAAAGGAAACTCTCTTATGCTACCATCTCCAGCGTTCATGCTGCGCACAATAGGCATGCATCCAAAATACAAAGGTTATCTGTGCATTCGGCTGATACTTGAACAGGTATATAAGCAACCTGAGCTTCTTTACAAACTAAGTACAAACGTATATCCCGAGATCTACTCAAGCCTCGGCATATCAAAAAGCTGCATGGATAAGGACATTCGCTTCGCCATTGAAAGGACATGGCTTTTAGGCAACAAGGAAGCGTTAGACAGGCTTTTTGGCGATTACGGAACGCAGACTCCCACAATGCTCGAGTTTATTTCTGTGCTTTCACATGCGCTTATAGACACAACAACGCCTCAGGAGTTACAATAGACACAAATCCAAAACAAAGGAAGCTTTCACTAAGGGGGCAATGGTACACATAATGGCAAGAAACATGATACTCGTCATAAATCCAGGGTCTACAAGCACTAAAATCGCGGTATACGGCATCAACAGCAACACGCTCACGCAGGTTTTTTCTAAAAGCGCAAGCCATACGGAAGAAGAGCTCAAGCCTTTCACATTTGTGATGGAGCAGCTTGCCTTTCGCAAGAGCTGCGTAATGCAGGTGCTTTTGGAAAATGGCGTAACGCTCGATGAGATAGCGCTTGTAATGGCGCGCGGCGGCATGATACCGCCCTGCGCGACAGGCACATACGAGATAACAAAAGCAATGGTTGATTACATGTTCGCATCAAGGCTCGATACGCACATATCAAACGTGGCTTGCGCGGTGGCAAAGGAAATAGCCGATGAAGCCGGTGTTAAGGCGTATATATGCGACCCTGTGACGGTGAACGAATTAAGCGACATTGCAAAGCTGACAGGACTTCCTGAAATAATAAAAGAAAGTCGCGGTCACGCGCTCAATTCTCGCGCAATGGCAATAAAATGCGCAAACGAAGTGCTTCATAAGCCATTTAATCAATGCACTATTATAGTTCAGCACCTTGGCGGAGGAAACAGCACCTGGCTGTTTGAAAACGGCCGCGCCGTTGACATGTCAAGCGACGACGACGCGGGCTTTGCGCCCGAGCGCATAGGCGCTATTCAGGCGCTTCCGCTCGTTAAGCTATGCTACAGCGGCAAATACACAAAAGAGCAGGCGTTCAAGCTTATCCGCGGTAACGCGGGCCTTAGAGCACATCTTGGCACAGCCGACGCACGCGAGGTCGAGGCCATGATAGACGCGGGCGATGAGCATGCAAGGCTCGTTTATGACGCGCTCGCTTACACTAACGCAAAAGGTATAGGCGCGCTTGCTGCCGCCGCAGGCGGAAAGGTTGACCGCATCGTGTTAACAGGCGGGCTTATGCACTCGAAGCGACTTAGCGCCGCCATAGCGGACAGGGTCAAATTTATCGCGCCCGTTGTTCTGCTGCCCGGCGAAAACGAAATGGAAGCGCTCGCCTCCGGCGGCCTGCGAGTATTAAGCGGCGAGGAGCAGGCAAAGCAAATAGAATTTTAGCTTTTCAAATTACAAAGGGAGGCCGCCCTACAAACTCCTAGACGGTCTCCCCCACTATGTAAAGAGCGCTGCGCTCATACAAATAGTATGTTCAGCAAGCGCTTTTTCTGTGCAATAATTACGGCAGGATAACCGTGGGCTCAGGCTCGTTCGCATCGGGCGCAGGCTGCTCTATATACGGCGTTTGCTCAGGCGCGGGCGTTATTACCGGCGCAGGGACATAAACGCCGTTTTCATCATAATAGGGTGTTGAGAATATGCCGGGCGTTGGCGTGCGCGGCGGCAGGCTCGCCCCAGGCGTTAGCATGGGCTTCTCGGCCGCGTTTTCCTTTGAGTTATAGATAAAATCGTGCAGCGCAGAGGAATTAGCCGGCAAATCGCACAGGAATACGAACTGCTTATTATATCTTCCGTTTTCAAACATACCCTCGTTGGGTATTCTAAAGTGCAATATTCCGCTTGTATCCACGCTCAAAGCCTTTAGCGCTATATCAACTATTTCCTCATTTGTAAGATTAGTTTCAACCATTGGCAGCAGATCGTATAAAAGCTGATACTGCGCCGCCGCGCCCGCGTGCTTGAACATGGTGAATATAGTTGCAAGTATGCCAAATTGCCTATCCGTGCGCTTGAACTCTGAATCTATCTTCCTTATGCGCGCATAGCCAAGCGTCTGCTTGCCGGTTAGCTTAACAGGGCCGGGCTCGGCGAATATAAAGCCGTCCCAGCGATATTCAACGCCCATTTCGCGGTTGAGGCCGGCAATATTGTCGTTTGCGGCGCTTATCTCCTCCGCCGTCATTTCCACCGTAACGCCGCCAAGCTTATCCACAATGCTCTCAAACATTGCAAAATCCACAAAAACATATCTGTCCAAATGAATGTGGAAGGCATCTTCTATAGTCTTAAACAGCAGCTCTATGCCTCCCCACGACATTGAATTATTAAGCTTTGAATAGCCATGACCCTCTATGGGCACAAGCATATCACGCATGAGCGTGGTGAGCTTTAAGCGGCCGTTGCGGCTGTCCAGCGTGGCTATCATCATGGTATCCGCGCGCGAGAAGCCCTTTGCGCCACGCCTGTCGCTGCCTATAAGAAGAATATTGACGACCTGCTTATCGGTTTTCGTAACATCTAATATTTCATTTAAATAATTGCCGCCGAAATGAGTTTGCGGATACAGCTCCTCAATAGGCAGCACATCACTGCTGCCGTGCTTTTGCGGCATTATGAGATTGCCGTTCTCATCGTATGAGGCGAGATCCGGCAGGGATTGATCGCCCTCCTCGTCCGTAGGCGAGGCGTTGTCGTCTGCGCCGGTGACGCCTAGTGCTAGAGCATCATCTGCGGTATCGGTGAAGCTTGCGTCCGTAAGCGAAGCCGCCGCGTTTGCGTCTCCCGGGCGCGTTACGCGATTGAGCAGGCTAAGGCCAAGTATCAAAGCAACGACCGTCAATACAACCGCCGCGCCTATAACAATCAGTGCGATTTTAAGCGGCACACGGCCGCGATGTTTCTTATGCTTTTCCATGACTCGCAGTATATCACAACAGAATAAGGAATAAAGATGATTTTTGTGAACTTTTATTAGGCGATTATTAGGCGATAGGCGCTGGCAGCTTGCACGGGACGGGTCAAGACGCAACGCGGGCAGCCGAGTGTATGACCTGCATACGGTGGTAAGTGAATAAAACGGCGCGGCTAAAATGATCAGCCGCGCCGGAGGTAATCTTTATTGCGCGTCTACTTGCGCCATGTGCTCAACGAGACCGAGCACCTTATTGCTGTAGCCCCACTCGTTATCATACCATGCGACTAGCTTAATAAAGTCATCATCGAGCATAAGCCCTGCGCCAACATCGAAATTGCTGGTCTCCTCCGCGCCGATAAAATCGGTGGAAACGACAGGCTCATCGTAATAGCCTATAATGCCCTTCATCTCGTTTGCGGAAGCATCTTTTATAGCGTTGCAGACTTCTTTATATGAGGTGTGCTTTTCAAGCTCCACAACCAAATCCACCATTGAAACGTCCACCGCCGGAACGCGCATGGAAATGCCTGTAA
>CAZUUR010000183.1:0-4474 GCA_964622815.1 uncultured Oscillospiraceae bacterium
ATGAGAGTTACCTTCTTTTTATATGTATAGGAGAATATCTCGCTCGCGAAAAGTCCGCCCTCTATATTGTCGGACTTGGCCTTTTTG
Organism: uncultured Oscillospiraceae bacterium; assembly: GCA_964622815.1. Classification (GTDB taxonomy): domain Bacteria; phylum Bacillota; class Clostridia; order Christensenellales; family CAG-138; genus CAZUUR01. The sequence continues at coordinate 88 of CAZUUR010000183.1, forward strand.
GCAAATACCAGCGGCACGCCAAATTCCTCCGCGCACACCGCGGCAAGCGCTATGCCCGAAGCTTCCACCGTCAAAACAGCCGATATGCCCGTCAAATTAAAAAGACGGCCAAACTCTTTTGCCATCTGCCGCATAAGCGACATGTCCACCCGATGGTTGAGAAAGCCGTCCACCTTTATGATGTTGCCGGGCAGCACCCGTCCCTCGCGAGCTATACGCTCCTTCAAAAGCTGCATTGTCTTATTGCCCTCCACTATAATAATAGTTTGATTATCCGATAAACATTGATATATTTCAAGCTAATCATTTATTTGGCGGGCAAACTTGTTTTTTAATATTACTTATGTTATATTTATTATATTAAATTGACATGGGGGCAACAAACACATGACAGAAACTGAATTTAAACGTGCGCTCACCGCGATAAAGGAAACCGGCTTTGCGCCGGGCGCTCACACGCCGCCTGATTGTGCGGATTATATCCCTTACATGCTAAAATACATAGGCGATATTGACCCCGCTTTTCGCGACGGCGTAAATTACGAGGTGTTTGTCGCATGGATAAACGACGGGCGGCTCACGCACGCTCAGCTTGCGAGTTGTCTTGAGATTTGCCTCGATGAAAACCATCTTTTCTATGGTTTGGGCGAGGACGGCACGGATTCTGTGTTCACTCGCTCGTTTTCGGCGCTTTTTACCGCCGCGATATTGCAGGAAAACACCTCCGCGCATTTTTTGGACGCCGCGGCTTTGCGCCACACGCTGGCGCGGCTCGTACAATGGTACGGAGGCGAGAGGGATATGCGCGGCTTCGCGGCGGAAAAGGGCTGGGCGCACACCGTGGCGCACGGCGCGGACGCATTCGCTGAGCTTGCGCTGTGCGCGGAGCTTGGCGGTGAGGAGTTAATGCAGCTATTATATGCGCTTTCAAATAAATTCGCGCAGGGGCGATATGTGTATATAGACCGTGAGCCGCAGCGCGTATGCGTGGCCGTGTGCCGCGCGATAGCGCGCGGGCTTGTAAGCGACGCTCAGATAGATGAGTGGCTCGCCTCAATAGACGAGGAGCACATCTGGAGCGATGATACTCAAGCATTTCACCGCTGGGTAAACAAGCAAAATTTCTTCACCGCGCTGTATTTTGCCGCGAAACGGCAGGACGCCGGATATAAGTGGCTTGAGAGGGTAGAAAGGGCGATAAAATAGCAAAAGCGCGTGCCCGTAGGGCGGGATATGTGGGCATCCCGCCCTACGGGTTTTGCGCCGGTTGTTTTGCGTCCTCACGGCGGGATCCCCTACGGTTTGACGTGCCTTGTTTCTATTTTCTTACCTCGATGCCTATAGTCACGTTTTCACCGTTGACGTCCCACTCGCGCTCGACCTTTAGCGGCGTGTTTGCAACAATCTCATCGGCAAGGGTGGCGCGGGCTATTACGGGCGCGAACGCGGCGAATATCTCCGCTATCTTAGCGTTGCCGGTGTGCGAGAGGCGGATATGGTCGGTCACTTCAAAATTGGCCTCCTTGCGCATGGTCTGTATCTTGCTTATAAGCTCGCGCACAAAGCCCTCGCTTATCAAAGCGTCCGTGAGGTTGGTGTCAAGAACCACGGTGAGGCCGCGATCGCTCATGGATACATAGCCTTCCTTTTGTATAGGCTCAACCAAAACGTCCTCCGCCGAAAGCTCCACATTAACGCCCTCAAGCTCCACGCGATACACGCCGCTTTCATTTAGCGCCGCCACGACCTCGTCGCCAACGCCGTCGAGCTGCAGGTATACGTTCAGCTTGGGCAGGAACTTGCCGTAGCGCGGCCCCAGCGTCTTTAGCTGCGGCTTCGTGCGATAGGATATGAATTTAGAGGCGTCGAGCACGAACTCCACATTTTTCACATTTAATTCATCAGCTATTATGCTCGTGTAGAGCGCGTCGAGCGTGTTGCCCTGAACGAACATGTTCGCAAGCGGCTGACGGTTCTTCGCGTTGGCGGCGTTACGCGCGCTGCGGCCAAGCACCACTATATCCAAAACCTCGTCCATGCTTTTTTCAAGCTCATCATCTATATAGCTCGCGTCGCAGGCGGGGAAGTCACAAAGGTGCACGCTCTCCGGCGCCGTTTTATCCACGCTGCGCACTATATTCTGATACATTTCCTCCGCCATGAACGGAACAAACGGCGCGCACAGCAGCGAAAGCGTTTTAAGCACGGTGTAGAGCGTCATGTAGGCGGCCTCCTTATCGGCCGTCATATCCTTGCCCCAATATCTCTCGCGGCAGCGGCGCACATACCAATTTGAAAGATCGTCCACAAAGCGCGCCATCTCGCGGCCAGACTCGGTTATCTTGAGATTTTCAAGGTTCGTATCCACCGTCTTAACGAGCGTGTTGAGGCGCGAGAGCACCCATTTATCCATGGGCGTCAGGTTCTCGCGCACGAGCTTATGCTCGCTCGGATCGAATTTATCTATTTCCGCATATAGGATATAGAAGGCGTAGGTATTGTGGAGCGTGCCCATGAACTTGCGCTGCGCCTCGTTGACGGTCTCATCGGAGAAGCGGCTCGGCAGCCACGGCATAGAGCCGGTGTAGAAATACCAGCGAGCCGCGTCCGCGCCCTGATTGTCAAGTATGCTCCACGGGTCTGTAACATTGCCCTTGTGCTTGGATTGCTTTATGCCGTCCTTATCGCACACGAGACCGAGGACTATGCAGTTTTTAAAGCTCGGCTCATCGAAAAGGCAGGTGGATATTGCAAGCAGCGTATAGAACCAGCCGCGCGTCTGATCCACGGCCTCGCTTATATAATCCGCCGGATAGCGCTTTTCAAAAAGCTCCTTGTTTTCAAACGGATAGTGCCACTGTGCAAAAGGCATTGAGCCTGAATCAAACCAGCAGTCTATAACGCTTGGCTCGCGCTTCATTTCGCCGCCGCATTTTTCGCACTTGAAGGTCATAGGATCGAGGAAGGGCTTATGCAGCTCAACGTTTTCCGGCGTTCCCGGCGCGAGCGATATAAGCTCCTCGCGGCTGCCCACAACGTGTATATGCCCGCAATCCTTGCATATCCACACAGGAAGCGGCGTGCCCCAATACCTTTCGCGGGAGATGCCCCAATCTATTACGTTCTCTATGAAATTGCCCATGCGTCCTTCGCCTATCGCGGGCGGCAGCCAGTTGACACGCTTATTATATTCGATAAGCTTGTCGCGCACGGCGGTCATTTTTATGAACCAGCTCTCGCGGGCATAGTAGATAAGCGGCGTGTCGCAGCGCCAGCAGAAGGGATAGCTGTGGGTAAATTCGGGCGCGGCGAATAAAAGCCCCGCCTTTTCAAGGTCGGCTATTATCATCGGGTCGGCCTTCTTAACGAACACGCCGTCCCACGGCGTGCCTCCGCACATTTCGCCCTTGCCGTCCACAAGCTGTATAAAAGGAAGCCCGTTGGCCTTACACACGCGGTTATCGTCCTCACCGAAGGCGGGCGCGTTGTGAACTATGCCCGTGCCGTCCGTCGTGGTGACATAATCGTCCGCTATAACATAGTGCGCCTTCGCCTTATTGGCAACCGCCTTAGCCGTGCACTCAAACAGCGGCGCGTAGGAGCGGCCCACGAGCGCCTCGCCCAAAAATTCGTCGAGTATGGTTGCATCCTCGCCGAGCACGGTTTTCGCCAAATCCTTTGCGAGTATGAAAACCTCATCGCCGTACTTAGGCGCTTTGGCATGGCAGTATGAAACCGAAGCGTTCACCGCGAGGCACACGTTTGACGGCAGCGTCCACGGCGTAGTGGTCCAAGCAAGGTAGCTCGCGTTTTCATCGAGGCATTTAAAGCGAACCGTGGCGGATTTTTCCGTAACGTCCTTATACCCCTGCGCAACCTCGTGCGAGGCAAGCGCCGTGCCGCAGCGCGGGCAGTAGGGCACTATCTTGTGCCCCTTATACAGCAGACCTTTTTCATATATCTTCTTGAGCGCCCACCACTCCGATTCGATGTAGTTATCCTCGTATGTGACGTATGGGTGCTCCATATCAGCCCAAAAGCCCACTCTGTCTGACATACGCTCCCATTCGCCCTTGTATTTCCACACCGATTCCTTGCACTTAGCTATAAACGGCTCAACGCCGTATTGCTCTATCTGCTCCTTGCCGTGCAGCCCGAGAAGCTTTTCAACCTCAAGCTCCACGGGCAGGCCGTGAGTGTCCCAGCCGGCCTTGCGCAGCACGTCGTAACCCCGCATGGTCTTGTAGCGGGGGATTATATCCTTCATGGCGCGGGTCAATACGTGGCCGATGTGGGGCTTGCCGTTGGCCGTGGGCGGGCCGTCAAAGAAGGTGTAGGCGGGGGCGCCCTTTCGGAGCTCGACGCTCTTTTCGAATATCCGGTTATC
>CAZUUR010000184.1:0-4474 GCA_964622815.1 uncultured Oscillospiraceae bacterium
CCCGACGAAGAATAAAGGAGGAAAAATATGAAGGTACTCGAAATAAACGGCTTAACGAAGCATTACGAGCATTTCACGCTCGACAATGTGTCCTTCTCGCTTGAAAAGGGGCGCATAATGGGCTTTATCGGCCGCAACGGAGCGGGCAAGACCACCACGCTCAAGTCGCTGATGAATTTTGTGCATCCGGACGCGGGCAGCGTGAAATTCTTCGGCATGGATTTTATTGAAAACGAGGCGGAGATAAAGCAGCGCATAGGCTTCGCGTCGGGCGGAGTGGATTATTATATGAATAAAAAGCTGCGCACGATAACGGAGGTTACTCGCACCTTCTTTACCAAGTGGGACGATGCGGCATACAGATATTATATGGAGCTTTTCAAGCTTGAGGATACGAAAACGCCCAACGAGCTTTCGGCGGGCATGAAGGTGAAATATCTTCTCACGCTCGCGCTTTCGCACAACGCGGAGCTGCTGATACTAGATGAGCCTACAAGCGGGCTTGACCCGGTTTCGCGCGACGATCTTTTGGATATATTCCTTTCGCTCGCGGATAAGGGCATAACGATTCTTTTTTCCACGCACATAACGAGCGACCTTGACAAATGCGCGGACGATATAACCTATATTAAGCAGGGCAAAATAATCGCGTGCGAAAATATGGAGCAGTTCGTAAGCCGCTATCGCGTGCTCACGCTAACGGACGAGGAGCTAGCCGCTGTGCCGCAGGACGCGCTCATAGGCTTAAAACGTGCAAAACGCGGCCACTCGGCGCTTATCCAGGCCGAAACCGCAGCAAGGCTCGGACTAAAGGGCGAAAACGCCGATCTTGAAGCCATAATGGTGCACTTTGAAAAGGAGGAGGACTAATATGGGCAAGCTATTATCAAAGGAATTGAAGCTCGTTACGCACCCGACGACATTTTTGTTTTTAATCCTGTCCGCGATGATGCTGATACCAAACTACCCCTATTATGTGACGTTTTTCTACACGACTCTCGGCGTATACTTCTGCTGCCTCACCGCGCGCGAGAATCACGATATTTACTATACGCTCAATCTTCCCGTGCGCAAGAAGGATATTGTGTCGGCAAGGTTCGCGTTCGTAATAATGGTGGAGCTGTTGCAGGTGATAATTGCCATACCCTTCGCGCTGCTTCGCCAAAGCTTTGATATGCCGGGCAATCAGGTTGGTATGGACGCGAATATAGCTCTTTTCGGGCTGGCGCTTATAATGCTTGGAATATTTAATGTGCTATTCCTAACAAAGTATTATAAGAACCCGCAAAAGATTGGCGGCGCGTTCGTTATCGGCACGATAATATCGTTTGTGTATATGGCGGTGATGGAGGTGCTCACGCACATAGTTCCCTTATTCCGCGATAAGCTGGACACGAAAGACCCGCAGTTCTTGACCGAAAAGCTCGTGGTGCTTTTTATAGGCATAGTGATATACGCAGCGCTCACGGGCATAGCGCTCGTAAAGTCCAAAAAATCGTTTGAGACGCTTGATATGTAAGCTTAGCTAAAAGGGGCTGTAAAAAACAGCGGTCGAGTCAACACCCCATATTATAAATGTAGGGGCCTTGATTGTTGTGCAAAGCTTACAGCCCCATATTTCCCCATACGGCAGCGCACGCTGCGAAACGATGCGCGCTTTATTTTGAGCAGCGAGTCCATTTCGTCTGCCACGGCATTGTATTTGCCGCCCTGATGATGCACTATTATGTAGTCAACGCATTTGAGCTTGCCTGCCGCCTTATTGCAAAAAGCGCGCATAGGCGCCGATAGCCTAAATACCCATACGGGCGATACCACGGTGACCTTATCATATTTTGTTAAATCCACAGCAATAGGCTCGATAGGCATTTCCCAGCGATGCATTGCGAAGCGGCCGCACCACCAAAAGCCTAATGTGCCATCGGTGCGCTCAGTAGCTTTCACTTCATAAACCGCCGCGCCCGATGCGTTAGCCGTCTCATAAGCCAGCTTTTTAGCATAGCCCATGCGTGAGAAATACACCACCAGCGCACGCTCGTTCACGCCGATATTGGGATAATCAAGCATATTCACGCTGAAGCTTTCCTGCTTGTAAAATACCAGCGCCGCGTAGCCCGTCGCCGCCTGCGCTATTCCAAATATGAAATAAATTGTGGATAGGAAATTAGCGGGGAAAATGACGAACTGTATCGTTATCCACAGCATCAGCGTTACGCCGAAAACGCCGCCGAGCACTATGCCCGCTTTTTTCTTTGCGATTATCAGCGCCGCCGCCACCAAATTAGGTATACCGTTTACGCAAAGGAGAGCTATGCCGGGAAAAAGGAAATCCTTAAAAAGCACGTCCGCAAACGGAAGCACCTGAAAATATGGCAGCAGCTCCACAAAGCCCAACGCCCTCCCATCGGGCGCGACCAGCATGCCGGTAGCGCCAGCCACCGCGCCCACACCTATGAACAGGCACCAGGCAAGCAGCCATCTGCGGGCAATTTTGAATCTTGAATGTTGATTTTGCATAATTCCTCCATATAGCTAAGACGAGCCGCAGAGGCTCGACTCGCGCGTGCTATGTCACTTTTTTGCTTATTTAAACATTATTTTTATCTCGCGTCAATAAGGCCGATGCAGTAAATGCGTGGGTGATGTTTGCGCTATAGCGCAGGAGAGCCGAACACATGCGCTATTGCATACGTCATGCCTATGGCAATGCCTGGCTGTTCCCATTTTCTCCTTTATATGTTATCCTTAACTCATTCCTTCCTAATCTTTTGCTATTGCACTTGACGCGGTGGGTTTGCTTAGATATGGAGATTTATTAGAAAGTGGGGTAGAGTCATGCCGTTTGAGGACTATCTGCCGGTATGGGATAAGCTGACGGTTGATGAGCGTGAGCTACTGGTGCATTCGGTAATAAAGCGCACGGCGAGCAAGGGAACTTTGCTTTATAATGGCTCTAAGGACTGTGAAGGCCTTTTTGTCATATATTCCGGCCAGCTCAGGGTCTTTATTATTTCGGACGAGGGCAAGGAGGTAACGCTCTATCGCCTGCTTGAGCGGGATATGAGCCTGTTCTCCGCATCGTGCATGCTAAGCAGCATTCAGTTTGAAATCAGCATAGAGGCCGAAAAGGATACCGAGTTTTGGGTTATACCCACCGAGGTATATAAAAAAATTATGACTAGCTCAACGGCCGTGGCGAACTATACCAATCAGCTTATGGCCGCGCGCTTTTCCGATGTCATGTGGCTTATTGAGCAGATCATGTGGAAAAGCGTTGATAAGCGGCTTGCTGCGTTTCTTGTGGAGGAAAGCAGGCTTGAGGAATCGTTAACGTTAAAAATTACTCATGATAGGATAGCTGCGCACATGGGCACCGCCCGCGAGGTTATAACGCGAATGCTGCGCTACTTCCAATCGGAGGGAATGGTTGCTCTTACAAGAGGAAACGTTGAGGTGACGGACGAGCGTAGGCTGCGCGAGTTTGCGGGCTAGGAAGAAGCCAAGGCCTTATTTCTTGTGAAAGAAGCCGGATTTGATAGCGTGCGCCGGGCAGACATTTTTGCATAGGCCGCAGCGTATGCATTCGGCGGAATTTATGTTTTTAGTAACATCTACGCCCATTTTACAGGCACTTTCGCACTTGCCGCAGTGTATGCAGCAATTCTTATCCACCTGCATTTGGTAAATGCTAAATTTATTGAGCAGGCCGTAAATCGCGCCAAGCGGGCATAAATACTTGCAGAATGGACGGTAAAGAAACACCGAGCCAACAATCACAACAACAAGAACGCTCATTTTCCATGAAAATAGGAAACCAAGAGCGTCGCGCACAGCTTCATTTGCAATGGATAGCGCAACGCCGCCCTCAAGAGTACCCGCCGGGCAGACGTATTTACAGAAAACCGGCGTGCCTATGCCATAAGCATCGGTCAAAACGGCCGGCAATATCAGCACGGCGGCAAGCGCTATGTATTTTCCCCAGCGCATGACCCTGTCAAGCCGCCCCGGCAGCTTTAGCTTAAGCGATGGGATCTTGTGCAGCAGATCTTGAATAAAGCCGAAGGGGCATACAAAGCCGCAGATGAGCCGCCCGAACAACACGCCAAACAGCAGTATCGTGCCTAAAACATAATATGAGATGTTTTTTGCGCCACTGCCGATGACGGCCTGCAGCGAGCCTATGGGGCATGCTCCGGCCGCGCCGGGACAGGAATAGCAGTTAAGCCCCGGCACGCAGATGTGCTTTGTTGCGCCCTGATATATTCTCCCTGTTGCAAAGTTTGACAGGTGAGGATTGTGAAGCAGCGTTGACGCCGCTTGTATAATGTGCCGCTTCCATTGTTTCATTAACCCACTCCAATACACTCAAGACAAATGTTGACGGCCTTTTGAAAAACCTCGGCCGCTTCGCCTGTATATATTCCCAAAACTATAAGCAGTGCAGCCGCGATAATTATCGCGGCTGTTGCAATAT
>CAZUUR010000185.1:0-4472 GCA_964622815.1 uncultured Oscillospiraceae bacterium
GGCTATATATGAACATTTATACAAAAATTTTGCGTTTTCATGCCCCTCATCAAAAAAAACGGAGTCGCCCGTATGGGCGACTCCGATGTGGTTTATTTAGCTTACGCTTCAGGCATTTCGCGGCCGAACTGGCAATCGTTGTTGCCGGAATCGGTGGTCCACATCTCAAGCATGTTGATGGGATCGTTGAAGTCAGCGAGCCAGCCGTTACGGGCTACGTCGTAGTTACCGGCTTTGCGCTCATCAAGGAATACGTTCCAGTCAACGCTCTTTATGGTCATCTGAATGCCCACAGCCGCAAGGTCCTGCTGTATGCACTCTGCAATCTTTATATGACCGGTGGACTCGTTGGTAAGATACTCAAAGCTTATCGGAGTGTTGGCGGAAAGCATTTCGCCGTCAAACTCGTAGCCAGCCTGCTTTAAGAGCTCTATAGCGGCAGCGACGTCAACATCTACAGGATAATAGCCGCAGGAAGCGGTATCAGCATAGCTGTAAGCATCGTCGTTTACCTTGAACTCGCCGCCATGGCCATCAGCCATCTTGAGCGGGATAAAGCTGGTAGCGGGAACCTGACCAGTCTGGCCGACGGTTTCAGCTATATACTGTCTGTCAACAAGTCTCGCGATGGCAAGACGCATTGCACTGGCCTGCTCGGCAGTCTTACCGGCGAACAAGGGGGACTGTACGTTGAAGCATACATAATAGGTGCCAAGGTTGTCGACAATATTGAACTCGGGGTTATTATCGGCAAGAAGGGTAGCTATTTCATCATTGGGAACGGTGTCGATGAAATCAAGGTCGCCTGCCTGATAAGCGGCATAAACGGCGGTATCATCAGCACTGAGCATGAACTCAAGACGCTCAAGCTTAACGTTGGCGGCATCCCAATAATTCGGGTTCTTTACATAGACCATGCTCTCCTCGTGCGTCCAGCTCTCAAGCATGTAAGCACCACAGGAGGCGAAGCCGGCTTCAAGCGCCCAAGCACCGGGGTTTATAACGGTGCCGTTCTCATCTTTGTAACCTTCGGCGTTTTCAATGGCAGTCTGCTGCACGGGATAATAGGTGGGGAATGCGGCAAGGTCAAGGAAGTACGCGCAGGGCGCGTTCAGGTTGACGGTTATCACATTGCCTTCGGCGGTAACATCAAGCACGCCATCAGCATAGCCCTTTATGCAATCAAACATGTATGCATAGTCAGCGGCGGTTTCCGGGTTAACGGCGCGCTGCCAGGAATAAACGAAGTCAGCGGCGGTAAGCGGAGTGCCATCGGACCAAAGGAGGCCTTCCTTGAGAGTGAAGGTATAGGTGAGGCCGTCTTCGGATACGGTGTAGCCATCAGCAAATTCAGGCTTAAGCAAGCCGTCGGCGCCATAGGTGTACAGGCCGCCAAAGGCGTTCGCAGCAAGGCAAGCGCCATCAACCGAGCTGTTAAGAGCGGGGTCGAGATGAGCGGGCTCAGATGACAACTGGAGGCGCAGGGTGGTATTGTCGCCATTGGTGGTGTACATGAAGTACTTGGTGCCAAAGACGGACGCATACATGCCCTGTACGCTGGGCTTCTGCATGAAAATGTCGTTGTAGTAGTAGATGGGAAGAATCGCGCCGGTTGACATCAGCAGATCCTCTGCCTGATGCATAAGGGCTTCACGAGCCATGAAATCGGGCTCAGCCTTTATCTGCGCGATAAGGTCGTTATAAGCAGTCCAATCGGGAAGCGGATTGGCTTCTCCGGTGGGTTCGGCGGAAGCAGCGGGATCAGCGGGAGCCGCGGGATCCACGGGAGCTTCGGGGGTAGCGGGTTCAGTTACGGGAGCCGAAGGCTCAGTGGTGGGCGCCTGACCGCAAGCGGCGGCGAAACCACAAACCATGACTACAGCAACAAGCAGTGCCAAGATTTTTTTCAACATTGTTTCTCTTTCCTCCTCAAACTAATGACAAATTGTATAAAAGTACACAATTTATCTATGATTGATTATAATACTGACGTATCATATTGTCAACGGTTTGTATATTACTATAGTGTTACTAAGCAATACATGTTTTGTAACAATTTGGAAAACGATTGTGCCGTGGGGCTTTTCCCGCTCCACGGCACAATTTGTCATTTGCATAATATACTATCTATAATCTGTTTTTAAACATGTGTGAACAAATTATCACAAATACCATTCGTTACATACTCGTCATAATTTAACATGCTTGCCTAAGCTCTGCTTTACACATTATGACAGGCTACGAAATGCCCCGCGCCCCTATCCACAAGCGGCGGGCAGCTTTCGGCGCACTGAGGCGTCGCCTGACGGCAGCGTGTGCGGAACGGGCAGCCGGAGGGCATGTGAAGCGGACTTGGCACGTCGCCCTCGAGCACTATGCGATGGCGCTCCTTAGCTATCTTAGGATCGGGTATGGGCACGGCGGACATGAGCGATATTGAATACGGGTGCACCGGGTGCTCGCAAAGCTCATCAGCGTCCGCAAGCTCAACGAGCTTACCTAAGTACATGACCGCGATGCGGTTGCTTATGTGCTGAACCACAAGCAGATCGTGCGCTATAAATAGGTAAGTTATGCCAAGCCGCTGCTGCAAATCCTCAAAGGTATTTATTACCTGAGCCTGTATTGACACGTCCAGCGCGGATACCGGCTCATCGCAAACAATAAAGCTGGGGTCAACGGCAAGCGCGCGCGCTATGCCTATTCTCTGGCGCTGACCGCCGGAAAACTCGTGAACATAACGCCTTGCATGCTCACGATTAAGGCCGACAAGATCCATGAGCTTTGTTATTTTTTCATAGCGCTCCTGATCCGTTGAATAGAGCTTATGCACGTCCAGAGGCTCGCCTATTATATCCGCAACCGTCATACGAGGATTGAGCGAGGAATACGGATCTTGGAAAACCATCTGCATCTTCTTGCGATAAGTCATTATGTTCTTATCGGTAACCTCAACGCCGTCATAAAGCATTCTGCCGCCGGTGGGATTGTAGAGCCTTAGCATGGTTCTGCCAACGGTGGTCTTGCCGCAGCCGGATTCGCCCACAAGGCCGAGCGTTTCGCCTTCTTTTATGGTGAAGGATACGTCGTCAACAGCCTTTAGCGGAGTGGTTTTGAAGAAGCCGGTTTTAACCGGAAAATATTCTTTGAGGTTTTCTACTACTATTAAATCTTTACTCATTTTTTACACCACCCTCACTCAGTTTTGCCGTCGCGCTCGTCGTCGTATGCCTTTTTAACGTTCATCCAGCAAGACGCCAAATGATCAGTACATATAGGTATCTCGTCCGGCACGCTCTCAAGGCATATTTTCATCGCGTTATCGCATCTTGCGGCAAACGCGCAGCCCTTGGGCAAATTCAAAAGGTCTATAGGCGAACCGGCTATGGGAACGAGGCGTTCCTTTAGATTGTTCATGCTTGGTATCGAGCGCAAAAGACCCTTTGTGTATTCGTGCTTGGGATTATAGAATATCTCGTCCGCAGTACCGCGCTCGCACACGCGGCCACAGTACATGACTATTATCTCATCGCACATATCGGCTATAACGCCAAGGTCATGCGTGATTATAATTATCGCCATGCCGAGCTTTTTTTGCAGCTCCTGCATCAGCTCAAGTATCTGCGCCTGTATGGTAACGTCGAGCGCCGTTGTGGGTTCGTCCGCAATGAGCACGTCCGGCTCACAGGCGAGCGCCATGGCTATCATCACGCGCTGGCGCATGCCGCCTGAAAGCTCGTGAGGATACTGTTTAACGCGCTTTTCAGGTTCGTTGACGCCAACGAGAGTAAGCATTTCAATGGCGCGCTCGCGCGACTGCTTTTTGTTTCTGTTCGTATGAAGCCTTATGGCTTCCTCAAGCTGATTGCCTATTGTATAGACCGGATTAAGCGAAGTCATGGGGTCTTGGAAAATAATGCTTACAGCCGCGCCGCGAAAATCGCGCATCTGTTTTTTGGAAAATTTAGTAACGTCTTGCCCCTTGTAGAGCACTTCGCCGTTCATTATGCGGCCTGTATCGGCAAGTATTCTCATTATGGAATATGCGCTCACGCTCTTGCCTGAGCCGGACTCGCCCACTATGCCGAGCGTCTTGCCTTTTTCAAGATCGAATGAAACGCCGTTTACCGCCTTAACTTCGCCGGCTTCGGTGAAGAAAGAGGTTTGAAGGTTTTTAACCTGAAGTACCATTTCACCCATTTTGCTCTACCTCCTTAATTTCGGGTCGAAGGCGTCTCTCAAGCCATCTCCCAACAGGTTGAACGAAAGCACTATGAGGCATATCATGACCGCGGGAAATACCAGCTTCAGCGGATAACTCTGCAACGCCTGGCGCGCCTGATTGGCAAGCGAGCCAAGGCTGGGCATGGGCGCCTGAACGCCTAAGCCGATGAAGCTCAAAAAGCTCTCTGTGAATATCGCCGAGGGAATTTGCAGCGCGGTGGAAATGAATATAACGCTTATGCAGTTGG
>CAZUUR010000186.1:0-4419 GCA_964622815.1 uncultured Oscillospiraceae bacterium
TTAGCGCAGCCACGGCGTTTTCCGCGTCCGAGGCGCTATAGGCGGCTATCACCGCCGCGTCCCGCTTTATTTTTTCATCGCCGCCTGAAATAAACGCCTCGTAGGCTATGCCCGCCGCCTCAAGCATTTCAAGCTTTTCCGGCGCTAAAAAGCCCACCTGATACCTTACCGAGCGCGTCGGCCTGACGGCCTCTATGGGCGCCGTCAAGCCCTCGAAGGGCTCAAGCAGGTCTATTGTGGACTTGTGCTTTGCTATTTCATTTTTAAGGCGATTTATGTCCCTGTCAATGTCTTCTATCTCTGCGGATAGCTCAAGCCCGCCCGGTATGCTTGAAATAAGCTCGTCGGCTGTGGCTTCGGGCTTCGCGCTCAAAAGCGATGGCTTTTTTGCGTATGGCTTAACTATATCACGCGCGGCGCTAAAACGCGCCAAAAGCGCTTCGAGCTTTGAAGCGTCCTGCGTCTCCTTGGCATTCTCGCCTTTTATCACCTGCACCACGCCTATGCCTTGCAGGGCTTTCATTATGGCCGCCTCATCGTCCCTTAAGGCGACGAGCGTCATGCGTTTCATCGGTATGAGCATTTAGACCGACCTCTCAAATAAAACTATTTTATACCCTTTAGGATATACTCCGTTGCTTTATCAAGCTTTTTGGAAGCATTAAGAACTATTTCATCGCTGCGTTTGGCATTAGCGGCAAACAGCTCCCTGGATTTTTCCTCGCTCTCGCGCGTGGCTTCCTCCTCCGCCTTGAACTGCATATCCCTAAGCTCCAAGCGCCTTTGCTTGGCGCGCCTTTGCACTTCGCCCTCGGCTGCTTCAACAGCCTCGCGCGCTTTAACTGCTGCGTCACGCCTTATGGCTACAGCCCTTTTCTCCGCCTCGGAGACTTGCTCAATTATGGATGGCAAAACTTTTACCCCCTTATTTATGAAAAATTAACGCTAAAATTCTCGTTATTATATTTTATACTTAACGCCCGAAAAAAACAAGGAAAAATAACTATCAGAAGCTTATTGTTTGATATTACTATCTCTCATGCCGCCTCCCGAGCAAATTTCACAGCAAATACATTTTGTATGTGCTATAATATTTCAAAGGATTTTAAGGAGAAGTGTTAATGAAAAGATGCAAGGTTGGCGGGCAGGCCGTCATGGAAGGCGTTATGATGAAATCGCCCAGCGGCATAGCTATGGCTGTGCGCAAGAGCGACGGCACGATAGTTACCGAATTTAGAAGCAGTGCCTCCAAAGCAAAAAAAGGCACGTTTCTCGGGCTTCCCGTCGTGCGCGGGGTGGTCGTTTTCATAGAATCGCTCGCCACCGGCATGAACACCCTAACAAGGAGCGCGGAGCTTGCGGGCGAGGAGTTTGACGAAGAGCCCTCCAAATTTGAAAAATGGCTCGCCAAAAAGCTCGGCAAATCTGCCGACAAGGTGGTTATGGGCATTGCCATGGTTATAGCGATAGCGCTCGCAGTCGGGCTGTTCTTCATATTGCCAACGCTCGTTTCAACGCTTATATTCGGGGCTAATTCATCAGCCTCGCAATTTGCCAAAAGCATCACCGAGGGCGGCGTTAGGCTTGCTATATTCATCGGCTACATACTTTTTTGTTCCTGCGTAAAGGACGTCAGGCGGGTTTTCATGTATCACGGTGCGGAGCACAAGACGATAGCCTGCTATGAGGCAGAGGATGCGCTCACGCCGGAAAACGCGGCCAAGCACTCAAGACTGCACCCAAGATGCGGCACTAATTACCTATTTTTAGTGATGGCGGTATCCATATTGTTTTTCGCAGCGATAGGTTTTTCGGATAATCTCATTATCCGTTTCGCAACGCGCATAATTTTTATACCCGTGGTGGCAGGCCTTTCCTACGAGGTGTTGCAGCTCGCCGCCAAATACGATAATTTTCTCACCAAAATAATTCGCGCGCCCGGCATGGCGCTGCAATATATCACCACAAAAGAGCCCACGCCCGATATGCTTGAGGTGGCGATACAATCCTTCAAGCTCGCCATGAGCACAATGCCCGATGAGGATCAGCCCATACTTTGCTGCAGCAATGAAGCAGGTGAAGCGCAGGCAGATAATATTCGCTCCTCCGGCAGCGAAACAGACGCCACGGAAGCGGAGGCCGAAAAATGACTTACGGCGAAGCATTAAAGCACATCACCGCTGAGCTTGAGGTGTTCATTGCCGAAAAAAGCGAAGCCGCGTTTGAAGCGCGGCTTATTTTGTGCAAATGCGCGAACATTCGTCAGGAAACGCTGCTGGCGCGATTGCGCGAAACTTTTCCCGGGGAATACAGCCGAGCGGCTGAAAATATGCTTGAGCGCAGAAAACGACGCGAACCGCTTCAATATATATTGGGCGAGTGGGAATTTATGGGGCTGCCCTTCGTGGTGCGCGCCGGTGCGCTCATTCCCCGTCAGGACACGGAGAGCATAGTTCAATGCGCGCTTGCTCTTGCAAAGGAGCGCGGCTATAAGACGGCGCTTGATATGTGCTGCGGCACCGGCTGCATAGGCGTGAGCCTTAAAAAGCTTGGCGGCTTGAGCGTTACCATGGCGGATATTAGCCCCAAATGTGTTGCGCTCGCTCAAGAAAACGCAAACAAAAATGACGTCATGGCGGCGGTGATAGAGAGCGACCTTTTTGAAAATGTTTTAGGCCGGTTCGATATTATCGTGTGCAATCCGCCGTATATTGCTCAGTTTGAGCGCGGCTCGCTCCAGAAGGAGCTTGAGTTCGAGCCTGAAAACGCGCTTTTCGCTGGCGCGGACGGGCTTGATTTTTACAGGCGGCTCGCTTTGGAATACGCATCGCATCTAAGCTTTGGCGGTGCGCTCGTTATGGAGACGGGCGTTGAGCAGACTAAAGCGGTAAAGGCGCTCTTTGGCGGCGGCGAAATTATTTTTGATGAAACGGGTCGCGGCCGCGGGGTATTCGTAACGGTATAAAGCGCCCGCGATAGCGCACGATAATTCACAACGCGTAGGGCGGGTTTCCCCTGAACCCGCCGCAACCTTATGCCCATGCGGCGGGCAAACTGCGTTCGGGTTTGCGCATGTAGGGGCGAACTGTGTTCGCCAGAATTATAAAGCGCATGCGTCAATCGCCCAAAACGCTTGCTTTACGGCGCGTTTACCCATATAATAAAGCGGAATGTGAAATTTAAGGAGCATAGCTATGATAGAAAAGCTAAGCGGCATAAAAGCCAGATTTGACGAGCTTACCGAGCTAATAGGCAATGCGGAGATAATGAGCGACCAAGCCAAGTATCTTGAGCTTGTGAAGGAGCGTGCGTCCATAGAGGACATCTCCCTTAAATACGAAGAATATATAAAAGCCAAGACCGAGCTTAGCGACGTTCGCGGCATGCGTGCCAATACCAACGACAAGGAACTTATCGAGCTTTTCGACGCGGAGGAGGCAGAGCTTACGGAAAAGGAGCGTCTGCTTGAGGACGAGTTGAAGGTGATGCTGCTTCCAAAGGATAAGAACGACGATAAAAACGTTATAATCGAAATTCGTGCCGGCACAGGCGGCGATGAAGCCGCGCTTTTCGGCGCAGACCTTTTGCGTATGTATCAGCGCTTCGCGGAACGTCACTATTTTAGAACGGAGCTGTTGAGTGAAAACCTCACCGAGATGGGCGGCGTGAAGGAGGTCGTGCTCTCGCTTTCGGGCAAGGGCGCATGGGCGCGCATGAAATATGAAAGCGGCGTGCATCGCGTGCAGCGCGTGCCCGAGACCGAGTCTCAGGGGCGCATACACACCTCAGCCGCCACGGTTGCGGTGCTGCCGGAGGCCGAGGACGTTGAGGTGGATATAAACCCCAACGATTTGCAGATAGACACATACAGGAGCGGCGGCGCGGGCGGCCAGCATGTCAACAAGACCGAGAGCGCCATACGCATAACGCATCTGCCAACGGGGCTTGTTGTGCAGTGTCAGGACGAGCGAAGCCAATATAAAAATAAAGATAAGGCCATGCGCGTTTTAAAGAGCCGTCTTTTGGATCTTTATCGCCAGCAGGCGGCCGACAAGGAGGCCGACGCACGCAAAAGTCAGGTTGGCTCGGGCGACAGGAGCGAGCGCATACGTACATATAATTTCCCCCAGAGCCGCGTGACCGATCACCGGATAGGGCTTACGCTATATAAGCTTGAGGCGTTTATAGACGGCGATATGGACGAAATGATAGAAGCGCTCATAATGGCCGAGCGCACGCGGCTGCTTTCGGGAAGCGACGAATAGGATTTTCAGTCTTGCCGTCCGGCAAAAGATTTGCAAATAAAGAAGGCGTTTTTATGAAAACACAGATTTTCGGCGCGGCCAGTCAAAAGGAAAACGGCTCGCGCATAGCAGGCGCGGCGATACGCGCGGGCGGGCTTGTGGCGTTTCCCACGGA
>CAZUUR010000187.1:0-4418 GCA_964622815.1 uncultured Oscillospiraceae bacterium
TCAAATTTATCAGAACGATAGAGCTTATCTAACGTATGAAGCTCATTTTCTCTTCCTATAAACATTGGCATACCTCCAAGAGTTCTCGTGAATTATGATTTACTTAATTATAAACAACCTTTTTAAATTGTCAATAGCTTAATTAGCATTTACTTATTTATAATTCACTAAATTGCAAAGCTACTTTTATTATAAATCTTTAATTTCACTATGCGCACACCTAAAACGCTCTAATATTGTTTGCGCCGCTTATGAAAGAGCTGATCTTCACGTTATCGCTTACGCAGCTGAGCTGTGACGAGGTAACATAATGCTTCCATTATAATATGGGGGGTAGCTATAATAAGATATGAAAATGTTGGTTATTAGTTGTTGAGCGAAGGCTTCCTTTTGTTATATCGTTTTGTCGTTTACACCCAAAAACCAAAGCCGCCAGACATCGCTGCCTGACGGCTAAACTTTTGACCACTCCGAAGCATTCTCTAATGCACAAGATGCTCGGATATGGTACGTTTGGCGGAGAGAAAGGGATTCGAACCCTTGAATACGTTCCCGCATTACACGATTTCCAGTCGTGCGCCTTCGACCAGCTCAGCCATCTCTCCACATAATCAATGCTTTTAGCGCTCGTGCCTTGATATAATACAACATTCGGGGGCGTTTTGCAAGCATGAATTATCACTTTGGGACAAAATCGCAAATATGTGCTTAAAGGCGTTAAATAAAGCCCCCCGCCCGGCGCGGCGGGGGCATAGCTATGGCCGGAGCTAAGCTCCGGCCACTAAACTTGCTTTAATTAACGCGTCGTTTACAGCCCGTATATCCCCGTGAACTTCTTTTTGAGATAGTCGGTATAATACTTCGGCTCAAACGGTACGCCGCAGGCGGAGAGAATCACCTCGTTGGGGTCTAGAAGCGATCCATAGGTATATATACGGGCGGTCAGCCAGTCAACGAGCGGTTTAAGATTGCCCGCGCCCACGTTTTTCCACACGTCAACGTCCTTTTCAAGCGAGGCGAGTATCTGCGCGGAATACGCGCTGCCAAGCGAATACGTGGGGAAATAGCCCATAAGCCCTTCCGACCAATGCACGTCCTGCAATACGCCAAGCGTATCATTGGGCACGTCTACGCCTAAGTATTCCTTATACATCGCCTTCCACGCCTTTGGCAGCTCCTTAGTTGAGAGCTTGCCCTCCATAAGCTGCTTTTCAAGCTCATAGCGCACCATTATATGAAGCGAATACGTCAGCTCATCGGCCTCGGTGCGAATGAACGACGGCACGCTCTTGTTTGCCGCGAGATAGAGCTTGTGCGCGTCCACGCCCTTCATCTGTTCAGGGAAAAGCTCGACGAACTTGGGATACATGAAGCCTATAAACGCCTCGCTCCTGCCGATTATATTCTCCCAAAAGCGCGACTGCGATTCGTGTATGCCGCTTGAAGTGCCAGCCGCGAGTATTGAGCCAACATCGTACATCTCATCGGAGGTATTTAGCTCATAAAGCGCATGACCGCCCTCGTGAACGACGCTGTAAAAGCTTGAAAGCACCATATCCTCATGATAATGCGTGGTTATGCGCACATCATGCTTGGAAAAGCTGTTGGTGAAGGGGTGCTCCACCTCGCCTAAGGTGCAATCGTGCGGATTGATGGTCATCACCTTCATAATATAATCACTGAGCGCCCGCTGTGAGGCAACAGGATAATTAAGGCTCGTAAACGCATCGTCTATCGGCCTGCCGCGTTTTGCAATATCCTTTATCAGCGGCACAAGCTCGCCGCGAACGGCGGCAAAGTATTTATCGCAGATTTCCTGAGTGAGTCCCTTTTCAAACTCGTTGAGCCATGTGTCATACACGCTCTTATTCGGATCGAAGTAGCCCGCGAAGCGCCGTCTGAACTCCACTATCTTGCTTAAATATGGCTCAAACATCGCGTAATCGTCCTTGTTCTTCGCCTCGCGCCAGACGTTTGAGGCTTTGCTGGTGAGCTCTGAGTATTCGGCATACTCGTTCACGGGTACGCGCGCCATTTTGTCTAGCTCCTCGGTGAGCTTCTCAACTTCCTTGGCAGTAATCTTGTCCAGCTCGCTCTTATGCTCGGAAAGCTCCTTTAGCATATCGCGCAGCTCGTCGTTCACAAGAAGCTTATAGCTTTCCTCGCTCATTACGCCCATCGCGCTCGCGTAGCCCTCAGCACCGTTTTTAGGCATGGCTGTCTCTGAATCGTAGCTCATTACGCCAAGTGCATGACTATAGGCGTCCATTTTCTTTAAATGATTTCTGAATTTGGTTTTTAATTCGCTTAGCTCCATATACATTCTCCTTTAAATAACGGCGGGGCGAAGCCTAAGTCACTTCGCCCACCGCAATAATCATATTTCTTTATTCTTCTGCTCTTGCTTATATTTGGAATATTCAGAGCACTTTTTTATCCAATCCGCTACCCCATAAAAAAGCGGTATAGTCACGAAAAGCACCCACGCCGGATGCCACCAGCCGCCAAGGAAGCCGAGCAGCAAAAACGCCGCCGTTACCAGCACCGGATAGCACAGCGCGTCCTTCATAAATGCGGAGAAGGTACGCTTACCCTTTCTGCACCAATCAATAAAGCAGTGAAGTATGGGTATCGCGAGGAATATCACCCAGCCGGGATGCCAAAGCCCCCACACAAAGCCCATCACAAGATAGGCTATTGTAATGAGCAGCGTCACCGGAAAATCCACCCACGGGCTTTCCACCCTGTGCTCGTGGCGACCTCTGTTGACATTTATTTTCACGCCCTCGCCCGTATTTGCCTCAACATGAATAGTGCGACCATCATCGTCCGTAAAAGTAACGTCGTCGTCATCGTCGTCATCGCGGTCGTCATCATCATCGTCGTCGTCATCGTCGTCGCCTATATGGATATTGAAGCCATTTTCAGCGTCAAACTTGACGGGCTTGCCGTGTATGAGCACCTGAAACTTTGGCGGCTCCTCCTTCTCGGGCGGCGGCACATCATCGTCGGTCTTTAAAAGCTCGTCAAGCGACACACCGTATACGCGGGATAATAATATGAGATTATCGGTGTCGGGCGAAGCCTCCGCCCGCTCCCACTTGCTCACCGCCTGACGGCTAATGCCAAGCTGCGCGGCCAATTCTTCCTGACTAAGACCGCTTTTCTTTCTTAATTGTACCAATCTGTTCGCTATTTCAATATTCATGGCGTTTCCCTTTCTTAAATACATTTATTTCTTATGCCCTGAATATACACGCAACCGGCCCGTAGCATCTACCAATTCTGGCTTTCAAACGCCGCAACCGGCGGTTGCATTTTATGCGTGAAGCTCCGTTTTGCCGCCCATATACATCTGCAAGGGCTTGGGAATTGCTATAGAGCCGTCTTCGCGAATGTTATTTTCAAGGAAGGCTATGAGCATGCGCGGGGGCGCTACGACGGTGTTGTTGAGCGTATGCGCAAAATAATTGCCCTTCTCTTTATTCTTTATGCGTATACCAAGACGCCTCGCCTGCGCATCGCCAAGATTGGAGCAGCTGCCAAGCTCAAGGAAATATTTCTCCTGTCGGGGCGACCATGCCTCAACGTCCACGCTCTTAACCTTGAGATCGGCTAAATCGCCGGAACAGCACTCTATTGTGCGCACGGAAATATCAAGCGAGCGAAAAAACTCAACGCTCGTTGCGAGCAGCTTGTCAAACCATGCCTTGCTATCCTCAGGCTTGCATATAACAACCATTTCCTGCTTTTCAAATTGATGCACACGGTAAACGCCGCGCTCCTCTATGCCGTGTGCGCCCACCTCCTTGCGGAAGCATGGCGAATAGCTTGTGAGGCATTTGGGCAGCTCGTCCTCATCTATGAACGAATCTATATAGCGGCCTATCATAGAGTGCTCGCTCGTGCCTATGAGGTAGAGATCCTCGCCCTCTATTTTATACATCATATTTTCCATCTCGGTAAAGCTCATTACGCCATTGACAACGTTTGAGCGAATCATGAAGGGAGGTATGCAATATGTAAAGCCCTTGTCTATCATGAAATCTCGCGCGTAGGAGAGTATGGCGCTGTGAAGGCGCGCTATATCGCCGGTGAGATAGTAAAAGCCGTTACCGCTGGTGTTACGGGCGTTATCGAGATCAAGCCCTGTGAGGCTTTCCATTATGTCCGCATGATAGGGTATCTCAAATTCGCTTTTCCAGGTTTTTCCAAAGCGCTCAAGCTCCACATTCTCAGTGTCGTTTTTGCCTATTGGCACACTCTCATCTATAATATTGGGGATAACGAGCATGCGCATGCGTATTTCCTCGGCAAGCTCCGCCTCGCTTTTATCGAGCGCCGCCATTTCGTCCGCCATCTCGGTGACCTGCTTTTTCGCTTCCTCAGCCTCGGCCTTTAGCCCCTTACCCATCAAA
>CAZUUR010000188.1:0-4416 GCA_964622815.1 uncultured Oscillospiraceae bacterium
TGCCGCATTGCTCGCCGACGGAAACGCCTTGAACGTGCTGTGCTTGTCCCTATATGTGACCGTCGCGCTCATGATGCTGATCTCGAATGTCGCGCCGATCCACGGCTCCTGCCGCACAAACTCCGGCATGTTGGTCAGCATAACCCCAATGCGGCGCACCAGTTCCTTCGCTTCTTCCTCTGTACGCGATAACGCAACCACCGTGCAACCCGGTTTGAACAGTAGCATCCACACCGCGTATGCCAGCGACAGCCATGTCAGGCCAAGCTGCCGCGCTTTCAGGATGATGTTCAGCTTGTGCTCGCTTATCCCTTCGAGCGCGTCCCGCTGCTCCTTCCACAGTTTGAACGGCACGACGATCTCCTCACTGTCTTTGTCCTCGATATGGCAGTAATTCTCGACAAACTCCGGCAGATGCTCGGTGCAGTAGTCACGCGCCCGGTCATGCGCCCGCGTCAGTATTTCCTCTGTCTGCAAACAAGGCCTCCGCTTTCTCCAGCAGCGCACGGTCGCTCTCGGTCAGCATGCTGATCCCGCCTGTGATGCTCGTCTCGCTTTTGTCCGTCGGCTTTTGGCCTGTCGTGTCGCGAACCAGCTCCCACGCTTTCCAGTCCCCGCGCAGAGCACCGTCGACGGCCTTTGCTGCCATTGCCTCTGTGCCGGTCATGGACACGCCGTTCTTGCCCTGATACGTCAGCGCCAGTGCTTCTATGAGCGCGTCTCGCAGCAACTTCTTTTCCCTGCGTGCCTCGCCGTTTGCTATGCCGCCTTTCCGCTGTATCTCTCTTTGCTCACTCTTTGAGCGCCGATTCAGCGGTATAAGATTTTCTTCGTTTGCCATCTGTGCCGCCTCCTTTGTTACGCATCCTTGCGAAATCGCACCGCCCTCTGCCCTGTGAACGTTTGCCATCTGTCCACGATTACGTCGCAATACTTCGGGTCGATCTCCATCGCGTAGCAGGATCGGTCTACCTGCTCGCATGCGATCAGCGTTGAACCGCTGCCAGCAAATGTGTCCAGCACGATCTCTTTTGGACGGGTGCTGTTCTGTATCAGCCTTGCCATGAGCCGCACAGGCTTCATCGTCGGATGTTCCCCGTTTCGCGCTGGCTTGTTCTCGTGTATGACGGTCGTACTGCGCTTGTCGCTGAATATTTCTTCGAGTAGCGCCTGCATCTCCGCTTTCTTCATGTGCCGGATGTCCACGGCTTTGTCCTCGATCACCGTGGTCTGTGTCCGATTGTCGACAAAATAGTGCGCGGCTCCATCTTTCCAGCCGTACAGGCACGGTTCATGCTGCCATTGGTAGTCCTGTCGACCAAGAACGAGCGCGTTCTTTGCCCAGATGAGGCATTGCCGCACAGTCAATCCGGCTTCCTCACACGCAGCGCGGAAATCATAACCGTTGCTGTCTGCGTGCCAGATATAAAATGCGCCGCCCGGCTTCATGCTCGATGCTGCTGCCCCAAATGCCGCAACAAGGAAATTCCGAAACACCTGATCTGGCATGCAGTCGTTTTCTATTGAGAGCGCGTCCCGCGTTCCGCCGTGATAGTCCACGTTGTACGGCGGGTCTGTCAGAAGCATGTCGGCATCCACGCCGCACATGAGCGCATCCACCTGCGCCGCGTCCGTGCAGTCCCCGCACAGGAGCATGTGTCTGCCGAGCTGGTACATATCGCCGGTCTGCGTCTCCGCAGCTGCAGGCACGCTGACCGCGTAGTCATCCTCCGCGACTTCGTCCTCCTCAGTGAGCAGCTCAAACCCGGCGATACTTATGTCGAAGTCCTCCTCAGTGAGCAGCTTTAGCTCCTCATTCAAAAGCTCGAAATCCCATGCCGCGTGTTCGGCCAGACGGTTGTCCGCCAGCATGTACGCCCTACGCTGTGTCTCGGTCAGGTGGCTGACAATCACGCACGGTACCTGCTCAATGCCCTCGGCGAGCGCTGCCTCCAGACGCCCATGCCCCGCTATAAGCCGCATGTCCTCGCCTACGATGATCGGCGCGATCACCCCAAACTCCCGCAGCGACCTGCGCAGCTCCATGATCTGGTCGGCGCTATGCAGCCGCGCGTTCCGACTGTCCGGGATGATCTCCGTCGTCTTGACGTATGCGTGCCGTTGCTCCGATGTCATATGTGATTCCCTTCTTTTCCCACGAAAAAGAGAGCCGCCCTGTTCGAGCTGCTCTCTATGTGCTTTTGCACAATATCATTTTACCACGTTTTTTCACGAGATAGTGCCGCACTTTTGCGTGCCACAAAAAAGTCTTGTAATGCCCACAGTATATGGGCTGCGAGGTTTTCGCTCAGAAAAAAAGTTTGTAAATTCCTGCTTGGAATACCACTTCTGCCACTCCTGCGTCCACTCTGCGGTAGTATTCCCTTCGGCTAATGTGGTAAATCTCGCACATCGTTTCACGTGTTTTCGCAGCGTGTGTATGTTTCCACCCGGCTGTATACCGCATGCGAAAATGCCGCCGCAGTATCTCTGCCGTCTCCGGCGCACTTTCGTCCAGTTCTATCACCGCCGCGTCAATGGCGCTCACCCACAGCCGTGCCTTGTCGATCTTTATGTCGGCAAACGCACAGCGCGCGGTAGGGTCTGATACATGGCTCGACCTGGCTGGTTCGCTGCCGAGCGTCGAGCCGAGCTGCTTTCCCTCGATCTCTACATCCGCATCTGCCACGGCCTTGCGCAGTTCCTGATACTGCTTAATCATGCGCCGTGCGGTCTGCTCTCGTTCTGTAGGTGTCATTCGCTTACCGTCCCTTACGCCCAGCGATATATTCCGATGTATTCCCCGAACCGATACAACAGCCTGTACCGCCCGACTGTTATATGCTGCATGCCCCTGATTTCTGCGTCCGGCTTTAGTTCGCTGCCCTGCAGCAACGCGTCATATTCCTGCATTTTCATTCCGAAACCTCCTCCACGCCAGAGCTGATCAGTTCGCCAAGAAAAGCCACGGCTTCTTTCTTATGCTTTTTATCGATCCAGCCGAGTACTGGCTTTGTCGCGTAATCACCATACAAAAGCACCGCCAGTTCCCATGCCAGCCTGCCCGATCTCTCGGCAGCGTGCACCCTGATTTGCTCATCGTTTGATTTCTGTACCTCTTTCAGCACGGATACCACTTGCCCGCATTCGCCCTCGAACCAGATGTAATCGCACAATGCGCCCAGCAGCCCGTATGACGAGCCTTGTCGCAGCTCGTCTGCGATACTCTGCAGCCGCTGCAGTTTCCCGATGTACACGACCACGGTTGTGAGGGCTGCTGCCAATACTACGATGCTCACGATCCCGATCCACATCATAGTTCATCCCCCTCTCTGCACTCCGCACAGGTGTTCTCCCAACCGTCCCGCGTTTTCTGTGCCGTCCATCCACATTCTACAGCATACACCCGCGCTTCTTCAAACGTGTCAAAAACGGCCACTCTCCTTCCACAGCTATCGCAGGTCAGTACGATGCTGCGTCCCTCTCTGTCGATCATTTCCCCCACTCCTTTTTCATGTTATCATACTCCTGAACGATGCACCCGCTTGCCAGTGCATGGTCACGTTCCCTCTGCGCGCCGGGGCTACTTTGCCATCCACGCAGCATGACGATCATATCCGCGACCTCGATCATCGCAAAGTCGATTGCCATATAGTCCTCGTAGTCCAGCCCGAGTGGTAGCGCCGTTGGATTCAGCACGATGTACCCACACTCTTGCAGCACCATTTCGGCATCGGCAAATTTTGCCGCGTACCCGGCTTCACCCGTGATCTTGCCCGCTATGTATACCACAGTCTTGCATTCATGCGTCATATCGGTGTACGCTCGATTGCGTCTGCCGTCATGGCCATGCACCTAGATCGGCTTCGCAGCTCTCCGACAATGATCATCTTCTCGATCTCTGTTTTGGCGATGTAGTACCCACTGCCGCCGGATGTCGATACAATCGGAACGCCTCTGTTGCGCGCCGCGAGTATCGCCTGCCGCACTTCCCTGTCGGTGCAGCCCGTCTCCCGGGATAGCTGCTCTCGCGTTTTTGGCTTATCAGCTCCGTAGCTCATGTGTTCTTCGATCATGCTGCGTCTCCTTCCCTGCCAGTATCGGCGGCTCTGGTATCGGCATCCACCACTGTATTCGTAGTGATGCCCGCCCATTGAACCGTGGCGGGTTCAGTGTGTACCGTGCCGTGAACGCACAGCCCTTGCCAGTGTATACGAGGTAACTGCCAAGATAGGTTTTTCCTGCGTATTCATCACCGCAAGGGCGAACCTTAGCAAGACCGCCCATTTTGTACAACGAATACGGTTCTTTTACTTCCACGGAATTTACCGTGATTGGGAATTGTATATAGCTCACTTTCCTTCTCCTTCCCGCTCTGCATGGTCTGCCTCCCAATCATTTACCATCTTGGTCACG
>CAZUUR010000189.1:0-4413 GCA_964622815.1 uncultured Oscillospiraceae bacterium
GATAAAGATCGCCTTTAGTATGCCAGACCTCTTTGAAGCCCTTGTATAATCCGAAGTGAGCCTAATGCAGCTACCTTTCTCTGCACGAGGCTCATTTTTCGGTAAAAACCCAAATATTTTTTTGTCGTGTGCTTGACATACGGGTGTCTCAAATCGTGAATTCTGATACGCTTGACGCCTGCCGCTTCCGAGCCTCTGTCCATTTCGTGATGAAGGTAGCTCTTGGTAACGGTGAAAATGCGGTCTTTCTTTTTCAGTCCATACTGCATTGCAAAGAATTCCTGCATCTCCGTACAGAGGAAGTCTGGCATCTGAATGGTGCGGTTGCTTTTCTTGGTCTTGGGAGAGGTAATCAGATCCTTACCCTTTAGCCGCTGATAGGTCTTGCTGATTTTTACCGTCCCTCGCTCAAAGTCGAAGTCTGCCGGAGTCAGCGCTAATAGCTCGCCCTCACGGATACCTGTCCAATAGAGCATTTGAAATGCGTAATAGGAAACAGGCTTGTCCATCATTTCTTCCGCAAACTTCTGGTATTCTTCCTTTGTCCAAAACAACATTTCTTTGCGCTCCTCGTTTCCCATGTTTCCGGCTTTTGCTGCCGGATTGGAGCGCAGATCATAGAACCTGACCGCATGGTTAAAGATAGCTGAGAGCTGATTGTGAAGTGTTTTCAGGTAGGTCTGTGAGTAGGGATTGTGTTTATCATCCCGGTAGGCAAGCAACTCATTTTGCCATGCAATCACATCCTTGGTAGTGATCTCGTTGATTTTTCGCTTCCCGAAATAAGGAATAATCTTTGTCAGAATAACATTTTCTTTTGTCTGCCAAGTGCTTTCTTTCAGCCTCGCCTTGAGATCGTTCGTATAAATCTCATAGAACGCCTCAAAGGTCATATCCAGATCTCCGGCGTTCTGCTGTTGGAACTTTTGCTCCCATTCCAGAGCGTCACGCTTTGTGTCAAAGCCTCGTTTGCACTTCTGCTTGCGTGCTCCTGTCCAGTCCGTGTACTGTGTCACCACATACCACGAACCGCTGTCCTTGTTCTTATATGCCGGCATTTGTTTCATTCCTTTCTGCTCCATAGAGCCGTTCCATAAAATACTGACGGTTTACACGTCCTGCGATGGTGATAAACCCTTTTGCCTTCAGTTCGTCATTGAGCTGCCGAATCAACTTGTAGGCGTAGGGTTTAGACACGTCAAGTTCTTGTGCGACTTCATCCACTCGAATGAAAGAGTTATTCGCCATTAGATCACCTCCATCTGGGCATAGTCATACTTGTTTAGTGTCGGAAATACTTTCTGGCCGCCATCCGATTTGCCCGGGCGGACACACCTTACATGATGTGCGATGATTATTAAGCTAATATGTTTAGCTATCTGCTATTATACTAAACATATAAGTTTATGTCAAGCGGTTCCCAAGACAATATTAAACAAATTTATTTATTTTATCTTGACTGTACTAAGCAAATATGCTATTATACAATTACGATAAGACACATAACAGGAGATGGCGCTATGGCAATCGGTGAAAGAATTAGCTTTTTTCGCAATCTGCGAGGCATGACGCAGAAGTTTTTGGGGATACAGGCAGGCTTTCCGGAGAAATCCGCCGATGTTCGTCTGGCTCAGTACGAAACGGGGACTAGAACTCCAAAAGCGGATATGACCGCTACATTGGCAAACATATTGGATGTTTCTCCCTTGGCTCTCTCTGTGCCGGACATAGATTCCTATATTGGATTGATGCACACGCTGTTCACCTTGGAGGACAGATACGGATTGATGATCGACGAGGCAGATGGTGAAGTCTGCCTGAAAGTCAATGTCCGGGCAAACAAGGACGCTGCTGAACTCCACAGGATGCTTTGTGCCTGGTGTCAGGCCGCTGCTAAGTTGAAATCCGGAGAAATCACAAAAGAGGACTATGACAGCTGGCGTTATCGCTATCCGGAGTTTGACACTACACAGAAGTGGGTGAAGATTCAGTCACAGGAACTCAGTGATCTGCTGACAGACGCAGTCAACGATTCAGATAGGAAATGAAAGCACATAAAGACGACAAAAAGCCCGTACTGACATCCCATCAGTACGGGCTTAAATGCTAATATGGATTGTTTGCGAGTTGCTTGGAATTACTCTTTACTCACAAACCACTTGATACACAGAATAATGGCATCAAGGTGAAATCTTATCAAAACCTTATCAGAAGCAGTGATAGAAATCGTAAAACCATTGATATTACTGGACTTTTAGGCTTTTCCGATTTATTCCCACTCAATAGTTCCCGGCGGTTTGCTCGTTATATCGTATATCACCCTGTTAACATGGCTGACCTCGGCTATTATCCTTTCGGATATTCGCCTTAGCACGGGATACGGTATCTCGGCCCATTCCACGGTCATTGCGTCCGTCGAGGTGACGGCGCGCACACCTATGGCATAGTCGTATGTGCGAAGGTCGCCCATCACGCCCACGCTCCTAAGACCCGTGAACACGGTGAAGTACTGCCATATCTGCCGTTCAAGGCCGGCCGCGGCTATCTCCTCGCGAAGTATCAAATCGCTGTGCCTCAATATTTCAAGCTTGTCCTTTGTGATTTCGCCAAGGACTCGTATTGCAAGACCCGGCCCGGGGAAGGGCTGCCGCCACACAAGCTTTTCGGGCATGCCTAAAGACTCGCCCAAAGCGCGCACCTCGTCCTTAAAGAGCATTCTCAGCGGCTCTACAAGTCCTTTGAAGCCTATGTCCTTTGGAAGCCCGCCCACGTTGTGGTGGCTCTTTATCTTGGCGGAGCTTTCCGTGCCGCTCTCAATAACATCGGGGTAGATAGTGCCTTGCAGCAGATAATCCGCGCCGCCGAGCTTTTTGGCTTCTTCTTCAAATACTCGCACGAACTCCGTGCCTATTATTTTGCGCTTAGTCTCGGGGTCTGTAACGCCTGCAAGCTTTGATAAAAACCGCTCCGATGCGTCCACCGCCACTATATTGAGGTTTAGCGTATCCCTATAATATTCTATAACCTCCTTGGCCTCGTTCGCACGAAGAAGCCCATGATCCACGAATATGCATGTGAGCCTGTCGCCTATGGCCTTATGCACGAGCACGCTCGCCACCGACGAATCAACGCCGCCCGAAAGCCCCGCTATCACCTTGCCGTCGCCCACCTGCTTTTTTACGTCCGCAATAAGCGAATCCGCAAGCGCGCCGGGCGCGTAATCACACCTAAGACCGCATATCTTCATGAAATTTTTGAAAATCAGCCTGCCGTTTGGCATGTGCGTCACCTCGGCGTGGAACTGCACGCCGTAGAGCCTGCGCTCATCGTCCGCAAACGCGGCCACGGGGCAGACGTCCGTCTTGGCGATGGCGTCAAAGCCCTCCGGCGCGAGTGTGACCGAATCGTTATGGTTCATCCACGCGATGCCGCTGTCAAGCCCGTCAAGGAGCGGGTGCGCCTTCATCTCTATCGCCACGCGGCCATACTCGCGCACGTCCGCCGCCGCTATCTTGCCGCCGAATTTCTTGGCGATATATTGCATGCCGTAGCATATACCCAATATGGGCACGCCCAAAGCAAATATTTCATCGCTGCACGCCTTGGCATTTTCAGCATACACGCTGTCCGGCCCGCCCGTAAGGATTATGCCGCAAAGCTTATCGCCCTTTATCCTATCTATCGACGCCGTATACGGCAAAAGCTCGCTGAACACGCCCGCCTCGCGCACGCGCCGCGCTATGAGCTGATTGTATTGGCCGCCGAAGTCTAAGACGACTATTCGTTCTCTATCCATATAATTATTCCTCCCTGAAAACAATGCCGTTTTCGTCCGCACTCTCTATTATCGCCAGAGATTTAAGGTTCACTCCCTGCGCGCGCAGCTTCGCGCCGCCCGGCTGGAAGCCCTTTTCAATAGCCACGCCTATGCCCAAAAGCTCCGCCCCGGCAAGGTTCACTATGTCCACAAGACCGCGCAGCGCTTCGCCGTTTGCGAGGAAATCATCTATCACGAGCACCTTATCGTCGCTTGAAAGCCACTGCTTTGCAACTATGAGCGTTACCTTCTTTTTATATGTATAGGAGAATATCTCGCTCGCAAAAAGACCGCCCTCGATATTATCCGACTTGGCCTTTTTGGCGAATACCAGCGGCACGCCAAATTCCTCCGCGCACACCGCCGCAAGCGCTATGCCCGATGCCTCCACCGTCAAAACCGCCGTTATGCCCGTTAAATTAAAAAGACGGCCAAACTCTTTTGCCATCTGCCGCATGAGCTTCATATCGACCCGATGGTTGAGAAAGCCGTCCACCTTTATGATGTTTCCCGGAAGCACCCGCCCCTCGCGAGCTATACGCTCCTTTAATAGCTGCATTTCCTTCGTCGCCCTCCACTTTATAATAGTAAGTTGA
>CAZUUR010000190.1:0-4382 GCA_964622815.1 uncultured Oscillospiraceae bacterium
AAATCGTTTATGAGCGTGGGCGTGTGCAAACATACGCGCGACATGTTTACGCTCAAAGGAAGCAGGCGCTTGCCGCTTTGAATGCGCGTCTTGAGATATTTGAGCGCTTCCTCCCAAACGAAGTAATCGAGCTTTGTTATAAGCCCTTTATGCTCGAATATGGGGATAAAAACGTTGGGGTTTATTATGCCCTTTACAGGGTGCCTCCAGCGCACGAGCGCCTCCGCGCTCACGACCTCTTTTTTCGCGAGGCTGTATACGGGCTGAAGATAGATGATGAATTGGTGCTCGTCGAGCGCGGCGCTCATTTCGCCGGTTATTTCCTGCTCTATAACGAGCTTGTCGCGCAGGGTCTGATCGTAAAAGGCATAGCTTTTCGTGTAATTCTGCTTAACGGTTTGCAGCGCCATATTCGCCCTGTCGCACATTATGTCCAGCGGCAGGCTCTTATCATCAATTTGATATATGCCAAAGCACGGGAAAAGCTCAAGGTCGTAGCCGCGCGAATTAAGATATTCCGCCACTTCGTGGGTAAACGCCTCCGCTTTCCACTGCTCGGTGGGGAAGCACAGCGCAAAGTGATCCGCCACGAGGCGGCCGTAGGTGCTCTTTTCAATGCTGTGCTGCATAAGGTAAAGCGCAATGGCCTTTAAAAGCTTATCGCCCTCGTCCGTGCCAAAGGTATCGTTAAAGGCCTTGAAGCGCCATATATCGAAGCGCACCAGCATGAAGGGCATATCCGGGTTCGCGTCTATGAGCTTTCTTGTGTAGCGGTAAAACGCCTGTTTGTGATATATCTCGGTGAGCTCGTCGAAATCGGCGGCGTAATTGAGCTTGCGAAGCGCCTGATTCTGCGCGGATTTCGAACGGATATTGAGCAGCAGCAGCAATATTATCACACCGAAAATCAGCGCTAAGAGCGCTATGCTTTGCACGGGATAATAATAGAATAGATCCGCTATTGTCCACGTGGACGTATTCACCGTGTTTGCGCTGACGATATTTAACAGCTCTGGATCTGAAATGCAGTTGAGCGCCTTGTTTATAATCGAGAGCAGCAGCCTTGAGCCGTTGCGCGATACGCCTATTGAGATATTCTGTCTAATACCCACGGCGCTTGATGATGATAGCTTTTGATATTTGGGCTGGCTTAAAATAAAATCCGCCATGTATGAACCGGCAAAAGTATATGCGGCGTCGCCTCGATTGACCGCGTCTATGCACTGCTCAATGGTATCCGCATAAAGCACCTGTGAGGCGGCTATATTTTTCATGGCTACGGTGCTGTTGTAAAAGCTGCGCGGGATAGCCACGCGGCTTGTGTCAACAAGCGGATTATCCACCCTTACAACAGGCATATCAAGATATACCTGCGTAAGATACGCGTTGTGCGAAATAGCCCAGTCGTAATCGCTGGTCATGGCCGTTATAATATCCGCCCCGCCGTTCCTGAATATGCGGTAAGCATCTTGCACGGTATCGGCCGCGATATATTCAAATTCAAGCCCCGTCGCGGCGGAAATGCTTGCTAGCATATCGGCGGTTATGCCCTTATATTCGCCGGTTTCCTTATCCTGATATTCTATCGGGCGCTGATTGGCGCAGTACACGGCCTTTATAGGTCCGCGAGAGCGGATATAGTCGAGCTCCTGAGTTGAAAACACGGCGGGCATGGCCTCGTCGCTGGAGAAAAACCTATCGGATAGATTTATGCTGAAATCCGGATCATACAGGCTTATTTGCGGCAGCGCATAGTTAAGCCCCGCCAGGATTTCGCTGTTGCCTTTTGTTGTGGCAAAATAAAATTCCGTGCGGTAGAATATGCCAAGCGAGCGGAAGCCGGTCATGCTGCTTATCATGCCGTCAACCATGGCGTCTATATCGCCGTTGTAGAGCGCGGCGGTAACGTCGCTGTCGTAATCGTATTCGATAAGCTCATAGCTGAAATTATTGTTTTTTGCGTAGGCTTCAAGATAATAAGGGAATATGGTTCCCCGCATTATGCCTATGCGCATATTGTTGAAGGATTCAAAATCCTCGTATGCGTATTTTGAGTTTGAAAGCAGCGTTAATATCTGCGCGCCGTCCACGCCGCAGGAGGCTTCGGGAAAATCATAAACGGCCTCGCGCTTTATGGTTCTATTGAGGCCGCCCATAAGGTCTATCTCGCCCTTTGCGAGCATATCGGAGCAATTTGAAAAGGAATCCACCACAAATTCATAGCGCCAGCCGGTATACTGCGCTATCGCCTGCAAATATTCATAATTATAGCCCGCGTACCCGCCGCCCTCTTTTATTTCATGAAGCCCCTTTACGGGATAAAAGCCAACGCGAACAACGCGTCCCGCTTCGCTTTGCGCGTCGCCTTCGGCAACGGCCGCGACGGCGAAGCTAAGCGCGAACAGGGCGACTAATACTAACGCTATCAATGCGCGGCGACGGTACATTAAACTGCTCCTTATATTCTAGTACGGGTGTTACTTCAAATTATAGTATAACTAAAACAATTTTACAAGGTAAATATATTATAGCCAAGCCCACATGAGCGTTGACCCAAGGCGAAAAAACAATTATGATGTATAAATAACGCATCTCATGCATGAGAAATAAAGGACAGGAGAATTTTATGCTAACTTTTGACGAACTGCCGTACTCAAGAATAGATATTGACAAGCAGTGCGAGCTTATCAGCGCCGCGACAGAGCGCTTGAAGGCCGCCAAGAGCGCTGATGAGGCCATCGAAGTAATCCGTGCGGAGATAGAGCGCATGAAGCCCGTTTGGACGCTTCGCTTTATATGCGAGATTCGCTACACTAAAAATACCGCCGATGAGTTTTTTAGCGCCGAAGAGGATTATTATGCTCAAAATAGCCCGCGTCTTGAAGATAAGCAGACCGCTTTTTATGCAGCCATGGTCAAAAGCCCGTTTAGAAGCGAGCTTGAAAAGGTTTTCGGCACTGCCACGCTGAAAAATGCAGAATTGCAGGAAAAGACTATAAACGAAAAGGCGCTGCCGCTTTTAGCCAAGGAGCAGGCGCTAAACGTGGAATATCAAAAGCTGCAAGGCTCGATGACCATTGAATACGAGGGAAAGAAATACAGCGTGCCGCAGATGCGCCCCTTCAACGAGAGCCCCGATAGGGAAGTAAGGCGCAAGGCTACCCGCGCCTACGCTAAGGCGTATGCCGCAAAAAGCCCTGAGTTTGAAGATATTTACGATCGCATGGTGGCGGTGCGCACCGAGATAGCGCAAGCGCTCGGCTTTGATAAATTCACGCCCGTTGGCTATTGCCGCATGCATCGCAACAGTTATGACGAGGCCATGGTGAATAAATTCCGCGAGCAGGTGAAAAGTGAGCTTGTGCCGCTCGTAAGCGAGATTAGAAAGCTGCAGGCAAAAATAATCGGCATACCCGACATGAAGTTTTATGATGACCCCATACTTTCCAAAAACGGCAATCCTGCGCCCGTAGTCAAGGACGAGGAGCTTTATAACGTGGGCTTAAACGTCTATCGTGAGCTTAGAGACGAAACGCGCGAGCTGATAGACAAGATGGATCAAATGAAAACCTTCGATCTGTATTCGCGCGAAAATAAGATGACAGGCGGATACTGCACGTCCCTGCCCGAATATAAGGTCCCCTTCATATTTGCCAATTTCAACGGCACAGCGGGCGACGTTGAGGTGTTCACCCATGAGGGCGGGCATGCGTTTGCCGATATGTATTTCAATAAATATGGCAAGGATTTCTGCGATATGGCGTATCCGACGCTTGAAACGTGCGAGTGCCACTCAATGTCAATGGAATTTCTCTGCTGGCGGCTGCTTGACCGTTTCTACGGTGAGAACGCCGCTCGCGCCAAGCTTATCCACATGCTAAATGCGCTCATATTCATTCCCTACGGCTGCATGGTAGATGAGTTCCAGCACATAGTTTACAATAATCCTGAGCTTACCAAGGCTCAGCGCGACGAGGAGTGGAATAAGCTCGAGGCGCAGTATCGCCCGTCCACCGATTACGACGGAGTCGAGTTTTATTCCGATGGCAGGCTGTGGCAGCGTCAGCTCCACATATTTACCGACCCGTTCTATTATATAGACTACTGCCTTGCACAGACGGTGTCGCTCCAGTTCATGAGCATGATGGTGGATAAATCCAAGCCGAACGACGACGCGCGTTTTGAGGCTGCTTGGGAGAAATACGTAAAGCTCGTTGCCAACAGCGGCAAGGTGCGCTTCGTTGACACCCTCGAAGCAGCCGGACTCAAGAGTCCGTTCAAGGACGGTGTTTTCACCGAGATAATTAAAGCCGCCAAGGATTATATGGACGAGAATATAAGCATACTGTAAAAAAAGAACAGTTTAAAGGCGGGAGCATTGC
>CAZUUR010000191.1:0-4358 GCA_964622815.1 uncultured Oscillospiraceae bacterium
GTGCGGATACATTTGGTACACGCCCTCTTTGTTGGCAATGTTTACAAGCTCAAGCATCTCAAGCGTACGCGCCTTAACATCGTCATCGCTCATCTCGGGATTATGCAGCTTTATAACCTCATCGATCTGCGCGCCTATACGGAAAACAGGATTAAGGCTGGTCATCGGCTCCTGAAATATCATGGAGACATAATTGCCTCTTATCTTCTGCATTCCCTCTACCGGCGTTTTGGCTATGTCATACACCTTATCGCCAGCCGCAACGCGGATTGTGCCGGAATATATCTGACCCTGCGGACGCTGCACAAGCTGCATAAGCGATAGGCTCGTCACGCTCTTGCCGCAGCCTGACTCGCCCACGACTCCCACGGTCTTGCCGCGCGGCACATCGAAGGAAACGCCGTCCACAGCCTTAACTGTGCCTATATCAGTGAAGAAATAGGTGTGCAGATCGTCGAACTCGGCAACGTTGTTAGGATCGCGCATCTTGGTAAGATATTCCTCTTCAGGCACGTTCTTACGATTGCGCTGCTTTTCAATAGCATTTGTGACCTTGCGGTTCTCGCGCGATATACGCCGCGACTCTTTTGCGGAGATATAGTCAAGGTCCTTATTTTTCTTCTTTTTCAAAACTGCCATTTATCTCACCTTCTTCCTTTACCGCTTCATCTTGGGATCGAAGGCGTCTCTTAGACCGTCGCCAACGAAGTTAAATCCGAGAACCGTAAGCACTATGCAAATTCCGGCCGGTATCCAGATAAACCAGTAATTGGTAAGCACGAATATATCGCTCGCCGCCTGTATCATGCTGCCCCAAGAGGATAGCGGATACTTAACGCCCAAACCGAGGAATGAAAGCGTGGCTTCGGAAATGATTATTCCGCCCAGGTTCATGGTTGCGTTAACTATCAAAAGCGGCATTACATTAGGCACTAAATGCCTGAATATGCGCCTTGAAACGCGGATACCCGTAGCTTCTGTGGCTACCATGAAGTCCTGCTCGCGCAATGAAAGTATCTGGCCACGAACTATGCGGGCAATGCCAGTCCAGCCCAATATGCCAAGCACTCCCATTAGAATAAAGATTCGCTGCTCTGGGTCAACCTCCATTTTATCCATAGCCGATCCTATTATCATAACCATGGGATAGAAAGGTATGCAGTTGAACAAATCAACAAAACGCATTATCGCCGTATCCACCCAGCCGCCGAAATATCCGGAAACGCCGCCCAGGATAACGCCAAGGAACGTTTCGATTATGACGACCACGAAGCCTATCATAAGCGATATGCGTCCGCCGTACATAAGACGGGTGATGACGTCCATGCCGTTTTTATCCGTGCCAAGGAAATGATCCGCGCTGGGCTCGGCATACATAGTGATAAGCTCGCTCACAGCGTTGGTCTTGATATAATAGATAGTGTTAACACGATCTATTTGGTAGTTTATTTCGGTACCCGAGGCATCGGGATAGGTCATTTTGCTCTGCTTTGCTATTATTGAATCGCGTATGGCGTTCTTAACGTTCATTGGAACGAACACATCGCTTGCCACAGGCGACACAATAATATCCGACATTGCGCCGAAAAGCGTCTTTTCATCGCCGTTTACGAGGAAAATATCCACATTGCCGTCGTCATCGGCAGCGTCCATATAAAATTCGCGCTCACCAACGGTAAAATTGGATTGATTTTCGGCTTTTGCCGTAAGTGCGGCAAATCTAAAATCAAACCCGTTAACAAAGGCTTCTTCTTCTTGATCGAAAGCGTCCGTCATCTGTAATGAAGCGAGCGCTACCGCCTGCGCCTTACAGATGTCATACATCTTGCCATCTTTAATAAGCAGCAATTCAACGCCTTCATACTCAAGCATAGTGCCGCCGCCGTCAACGGTGGCCTTACATGCGGCGACAAAATCGTCCGTCACGTCAAACCCAGCGTTGTCCTCAAGCTTCACGTCAAATTTATTGGCAAGAGTTGATATGCTGCCCACCTTAACACTGCCGTTAACGGTGTAGAAGCCCTCCTCCACCAATTCCATGCCATAGGTATTGCCGCCCGCGGTGAACGAGGTCTTGCCCTTGCTTATCGCCAAGGTCGCCTGCGCCTGCGCTGCGCCCCCAAAATCATTGCCGTCGGCCACGCAATAGCGATATTCGCTATTGTATATGGCGCTTGCATACTCCTTTAGTATGGCTTCATTATGCTTGAACACCTGTGCCTGACCGTATGGCGTTACAAGCGCCAGCGGGAATGAGAACAGGAACATCACAAGCAGGATTATTAACCCGGCTATGGCAAGCTTATTGCGCATGAAGCGCTTGAAAACCAGCATTCCGGGAGAAAGCACTTTAACACGGCGCTCATCGTCGAGCTTAAGATTTTTTTCTTGGGAAGCGCTTTCGTTTACTTTATTCGTGTTTTTTAACTTGTCGTCCATAAAGCACCTCCGTTAATTTATCCTGACGCGCGGGTCCACGACTGCGTACATAATGTCCGCAAGCATAAGGCTTACCTGCGTCAGAACTTCCACAAACACAATGTAGAACATTGTAAACGGTATATCACCCACGATTATCGCCATATAGGACGTGTTGCCTATACCGGGTATCTGGAAGAGTATTTCCGTTATCATTGCGCCGCTGAACATGTTGGGAATAAGGTATGACATATACGATACCAATGGAATAAGCGTATTTCTGAAGGCATGCGAATTTATAACCTTCTTTTCGCTTAAGCCCTTGGCGCGCGCCGTGCGGATATAATCCGCGTTGAGCACCTCAAGCATGTTCGTTCGCGTATATCTCATGAGTCCGCCTATAGATAATATCATTAGCGTGACTATCGGCAACACCATGTGATTAGCTATATCGAGCACTTGTCCAAAAGGCGTAAGCTGCTCATGCATTCGCCCGACCAATCCATAAAGATCGAACCAATGCAGCTTAATGGAGAACACATATTTTAGCAGTGTTGCCAGGAAAAAGGTTGGCAAGGAAAGACCCAATAACGCAATAACGCTTATCGTATTATCCGTCTTTGAATATTGCTTGCGCGCGGCAAGTATGCCAAGGGGTATGCATATTGCCATTTGGATAGGGAAGGTTACCGCGTTGATTATAACTGAATACCATATAACGCTATTGAACTTTTGAACCACCGGCTGATTATATTTCCAAGAATCGCCGAATTCGCCACGAATGGCATAGCTGAACCACTTGAAGAAGCCTTCGAGCACGGTTCCGTTCATATCGAACATTTCATTTAGCTGAGCAAGTAATTCTTCGTAGCTCTTTGACCCGGGCAGATTTGACAGCTGCCTCGCCATGGCCTGAACATAGCTTGTTGGCAGGCAGCGCATGACCGCGTAGACAATTAAAGCTCCGAAGAAAACTATAAATATAGCTAGGATGATCCTTCGTACTAAGAATTTTCCCATAGTTCTCCTCTTTTACCCCCCTAATGAGGGGTGTATAGGGGTAATCGCCCCTAAACGAATATTGGAAGCACTATAATATTTAATATATAGTACACAATTTTCTCTCTAACGTTATTGAGCCAGCCGGATAGACCGGCCGGCTCAATAATATACCTACGTTGCGTTAGTTCATCTCAAGAAGCTCAATATCCTGCATCCAACCCCAGAACGTGGTGATGTCCGGAGTAAGGGTGGAGAGATTGATGCGCTCCGCGCTGAACACTATGCAGTTCTGACGCTGATAAGCGGGCACTTCAACGGCATAGTCAACTATGATGTCGAGGCACTGCTTATAAACAGCTTTCCTGTACGCCTGATCATCGCTGACGCGGGCGTCAAGTATAAGCTGATCGAGTTCTGCATTGTCGATATGGTAATGGTTGGAGTCAGAACCGTTTCTGCCAACTATTCCACTGCTGTGATAGACCTGATACATATCAGGATCGATCGTGGCGCCCCAAGCCGCGCACCACAGATTCTGGGTGCCCGCGTCAAGCGCGTTCCAAAGAACGTTGGAGTCGGCGGGGTCGTTTATTCTAAGCTCGATGCCGATGGTCTCAAGAGCGGCCTTGGCGTCGGTAAGAATTGCGAAGGACGGATGGTCACCGGAGCCGTCGCCAGGGATTATGACCTCATAGGAGAGGGCAGCACCGTCGGGAGCAGCGGTGAACTTACCGGTAGCTTCGTCGAAGGTGTAGCCAGCGGCGATCAGGTAGCCCTTAGCTGCCTCGATAGCGGCGGCGTACTTCTGATCGGCGGTCATGTCGGAAGTGTAGATGTCATTGCCGTTTACGTCAACGGAGAATGCCTGCTTATAGCCTTCATCAGTAGCCTGAGGAGCAGCCCAAGAGGTGTTGCTTATCGGGTACTGTATGACGGAA
>CAZUUR010000192.1:0-4317 GCA_964622815.1 uncultured Oscillospiraceae bacterium
CTAAAGTAAGTGGAGATAAAGCTATTATAGAGATTCTAAATACACTACCTCTAGCAACCATAGCCATAGCCGTATTTGTAATTGTGGCAATACTTTTCCTAGCCACTACACTAGACTCTACAGCTTCTACTCTAGCATCAGTTTCAATAAAAGGTCTAAAGGAGGGAGACCAATTATCACCTATGCTTAAATTTTTCTGGTGCATAATGTTATCACTTGTTCCTCTTACAATGATTTTTATCGGTGCTTCACTTGATACCTTCAAGACCTTATCTATAGTAACAGCGGTACCGATGCTAATTTTGCTTATAATAATGATTTATGGTTTTATTAAGCATATGAGACAAGACTTCGGATCGAAGACTAAAGATCAAATCATAGAAAAAATGGTGGAAAATGACAAAAACACGGCGTATTCTGATAATGAATAAACAGCCTAAAAGTGAGTATGTAAAGTTTACTTTAATCCACCTTTAAGCTTATTAAGAGAATCAAGAAGAAAAGATTGGTAATCAGAATGAGATTGCCAATTGCCAAACATGAAAATCAACCCATAATCGCGTAATGTTGAGGATAAAAAACCTCTCATAGCGATTATAGGGCGGTTTTCAAAAAGTCAAGTGTTTTATTGAAAAATTACGAAAATAATTTTGAAGATTTATAATTATTAATTAACACCTGCAATTTTGGGGGGTAGGTTAAAGAAATCAACCTTTATTTATTGCAGTTAAATAAACACTTTCAGAGTTTCTGAAAGTACTAATATACATTAAGGAGGTGTAAATAAAACCAAAGACTGTGATGTTAAATCTGAAAACTTGAAATCTTAACGAGGAGGATTCATATGAAGTATAGTTTTGCAGGGGATTATAGCGAAGGTGCACATCCAAGTATTATTGATGCTCTTAGAGAAACAAATTTTGTACAGCAAGATGGTTATGGTGAAGATATATATTGTAGTCAAGCAAAAAAAAACATCATGAATCATTTGAAAAATGAAGATGTTGATATCCACTTTGTGGCAGGAGGAACACAAGCGAACTTAATTGTAATATCATCTATGCTCGAAAGATACGAATCAATTATTGCTACTGATCAAGGTCATATTAGTGTCTTTGAAGCAGGAGCTATAGAATGCAATGGTAACAAAATTTGTGAAATAGGTTCAATAGACGGGAAACTAAATGTAGAAATGATTCAATCTGTAGTTGATAGTCATACAGATGAACACATGGTAAAACCTGGAGCAGTATATATTACGAATTCTACAGAAACGGGATTGATTTATACAAAAGAAGAATTATCATTAATATATGAGTGCTGTAAGAGAAATGACCTATATTTATATATTGATGGAGCAAGACTTGGAAGTGCATTATGTTCTAAAGGCAATAATATAAAAATGTCTGATTTACCAAATTTGGCTGATGTTTTTTATATTGGAGGTACTAAAAATGGTGCGTTAATTGGAGAGGCAATAGTTATTTGTAATGATAGGTTAAAAAAGAACTTTAGATTTCATATAAAACAGCATGGCGCATTGATGTCAAAGGGGAGGATTTTGGGTTTGCAGTTTGAAACACTCTTTAAAGAGAATGTATATTTCGAATTAGCAGAACATTCAAACAAGATGTCTCAACTTATAAGTGAAGGCCTAACAGATCTTGGTATTGAGCCAGAATATGAAGTGTTAACTAATCAAGTTTTTGTTAGATTACCTAATTCAGTAATTGAAGAGTTGGGAAAAAAATTCAAATTCTCAGAATGGAAGAAGGTGGATAATAACAACACATTAATAAGATTTATTACATCATGGGCTACAAAAGAAGAAGATGTTCTAGAATTAGTAAATACCCTTAAATCGTCATTTAAGATTTTTGCTAGTGTATAAAAGGAGGGGGTTTATGCTTTAATGTAAGTGCATTTATTTTGAGGATTGGAGTTTATAAAATGAATAATTTTTAAGATGGGAAAATACTTGAAATTGATCTATCAAAAAGAACATATAATGTAAAAATTCTTGATGGAGAGACGTATAAAAAGTATCCAGGTGGGTCTGCACTAGCGACTGATGAGGCAGTTTAATGCAAAAGCTGGTTTTGACAAAAATGATGATAAGTTGCCAAAACGAATTTTTAAGCAGTTTGATGAGGTCCGTCAACAGGCTATATGCTTAACAAGAAGAATTTTGAAAATGCTATATTACAATATTATGAAGATAGTGGATGGGATGTTAAGACAGGGAACCTACTATAGAGACTTTAGAAAGGCTTTCGCTTAGTTGGATGTTGTAGTATGGTGAACCACTTAGGCAATACATGGTAAATAATAAATATAATATGAGGTGAATAAAATGACAAATGTACTTAAATTTTTTCCAGTTGTTTTTTTAATTGTATTGTTACTTGGTTTTAAAATAGATATGATAATAGCAGTAATGCTCGCTACAATAGTAGCATTTATTTTGGATATGATACTAACTAAGAAAAAATTAAATGATGTAATGGATGCTGGGATGGATAATGTAAAAAAGGTTGTTCCAGTATTATTTATATTAGTTTTTGCTTATGCACTTGGGAATAGTTTTATGTCAACAGGAGTCGGTGCAATTCTTATTAATACATCTTTAGATTTTGGGGCTTCTGCTAGTACTGTTCCACTTATCTCGTTTTTAGTTACTTGTGCTCTATCTGTGGCAACAGGGACTTCTTGGGGAACTATGGCAGCTTGTGCTCCAATATTATTATGGTTGAATTACGTAGTTGGTGGTAGTATTCCTTTAACAGCTGGTGCTATA
Organism: uncultured Oscillospiraceae bacterium; assembly: GCA_964622815.1. Classification (GTDB taxonomy): domain Bacteria; phylum Bacillota; class Clostridia; order Christensenellales; family CAG-138; genus CAZUUR01. The sequence goes on from CAZUUR010000192.1 coordinate 2,798, forward strand.
TTAGGTGGCTCTTGTTTTGGTGACAATATAGGTTTGATATCAGATACGACAATACTAAGTTCAGGAGTACAAGGTGTTAAAGTTACGGATCGAGTTAGACATCAAGGCGTGTGGTCATTGTTATGTGTATTAGCTTCATCAATACTATTCTTTATGGCAGCTTCAAATTTATCTGGTGAGGTAATAGATCCTATGATTGCAATATCTAGTATTCCTCAACCTGTTTGGGATGGTCTTGCGGAAACAAATCCATCAGCAGTTGATTTACTAAATCAGGTTATGGCAAACACAACGCCAATTTATATGTTAATACCTTTATTTATAGTTCTAGGAACAGCAATGGCTGGATTAGATACATTAATATGCCTAGTATCTGGAATATTATCATCTTACATCCTTGGAATTTTTGCAGGAACTGTTACAGATACTATATCTTATTTACATGATGTAATTTTAACTGGATTTTCTGATTCAGGTAGTTGGGTAATTGTAGTATCGATGTTTACATCATTGTTTGCTGGTATAATGTCTGATATGGATGCTTTTAGACCAATAAGCAAATTTATAATTAAGCGTTCACATAAAGTAAGACATATTTTGACTTGGAATGCATTACTATGCTTGTTAGGAAATGCTAGTCTTGCTGATGAAACTGCAATGATTATGACTGTAGGCCCTATTACTAGGGGAATAACTGATGAAGCGGTAGAAGCTAATGAAGAAGATATGTATAAATTAAGAACAAGAAATGCTGCATATGCGGATGCATTTGGAGTATTTGGTGCTCAACTGATACCGTGGCATGGTCAGATCGTATATTACTTAGCGTTATGTAGTACAATATTTCCGTTACATGAATTTGTTTATGTTGATGTAATTAGTCACAGTTACATGACATTTGTAACACTTATATCAATGCTTGTATTAACAATTACTGGGCTGGATAACTATATACCATTATTTAAGATACCAGTAGAACCAGATGTAAGATTGAAAAAAAATATACCATTGATAGTCGAGAGTACAAGTTATAGTAGTATTCAAGAAAATAGTGGTGAATAAAGCTAGCAAATATTACATATCTTGCTCTTAACCATAATGATAAATCATTATTATGTGGATGTGATAGTCTAGCATATGAATATTTTGCTCTTGGTGCAGATGGATGGATAAGTATGGGGGCAAATATTGCACCAAAGAAATGTATAGAGCTATATGAGTCAATAGTAGTTCATAGAGATTTAGAAAAGGCAAAATTATTGTATAAAGATCTATTACCACTGTTAAATTTGCTAGAAACAGAGCCGTATCCTGTTCAATCTATAAAATATTTGTTATCAAAGAAGAATTGGTTATGTGAGAAGACCTAGAATAGAACTTAATACAGAGCAAAAGAAGTACATTGATAGTATAATTGATTTAACAAAATTATATTAAGTGTAAAAAAGGATTATGATTTCATAATCCTTTTTTATAAAATATACCAGGAGATTGTTGTGATTAAGGAAGCAAAAGTGCTC
>CAZUUR010000193.1:0-4268 GCA_964622815.1 uncultured Oscillospiraceae bacterium
ATTTTTGCAAAAATGAATAAACAGGAAATTCTCGTAGTATCATTACTTGCGTTCTTTTATACTACGAAGCTAGATCCGGATGAAATAATTTTTAAAATCGCCGCTGAGCTTAAAATAGAATACGCTCAGTTTATTGATATTTGTACTTCCTTACACAAAAAGGAGGTAGTAGATATTTATGATAATCTAGCAGTAAAATTTCAGGATCAAAACATGTCCGATTATGTGCTTTATTATGTTTTGTTTAAAAACAAATGGATTAAACCATCTGAAATCATAATTAAGACTTTCCCTGAACTTAGAGGAAGAATCATTCATACATTTAGTACGATAATTCAGCTATTCCATACAGATGAAAATTATGATTATCTATGTCAAGAAGTAAAAAAAGTATGGAAACATATTTACAAAGCCAAACCTGAAATTTGTTGGGATTTTCTTGAAGCTTTTCACCCACTATTAATGGATGAGACTTTATTATATATTAAGCATGAACTTGATGATATGTGTGAAGAATATACAAATTTTGAAACATTTGATTTTAAGAAAAATGGTTCAAACGGCACATGCATAGCCGGCGCGTTGCACGTTAAAGAGCCATACGATATTATTGTTGAACAAAGACATGGCTCAATAACAAAGCTCAATACAGAGGAAATTGCCATTGAACAGAGGGCAGGCAAGGGCACTTTAACGGTTATGGCCTTGCTTGACGATGTTGTTACTGGGGTATATAAGGCGTAAGCCGCGCATAACATTAACTATCTCTTTTGAGGAGTTAGTGTATGCAGGCAAACGAAAATAATTATGCCGAGATAATAGGCATATTATCTGGCGAACCTACGGTTGACCATGTGCTTTATGGTGAAGGATTTTATAAGACTGTGCTCGACGTAAAGCGAATGAGCGGCGTGCTCGACAGAATACCCGTCACCATTCCGCAGCGGCTTATGAGTGGGGAATGCGGTGTTATGGAGTTAGGGCACGCATACCGTGTTTGTGGGCAACTGCGCTCATACAATAAATGCACGGAACAGGGCGGCAGACTGACGATAACGCTTTTTGCACGCGAGCTGTGCCTTATGAGCGAAAGCGCGGATAATGTGAACGATGTGTATTTATCGGGCTTTTTGTGCAAAAAGGCTAATTTTAGAACTACGCCGTTTTCAAGAGAAATAGCGGATATGCTTGTTGCAGTAAACAGGGCGTATAATAAATCCGACTATTTGCCGTGTATAGCGTGGGGGCGAAACGCGCACTTTGCAAGCGGCCTTGATGTGGGCACGCGCGTATCGCTGTATGGCAGGCTTCAGAGCCGCGAATATCAAAAGCTTGCGCCTGATGGCACCATAACAGCTAAAACGGCTTACGAAGTGTCCTGCGCGAGCATAGAACCGATTTGAGAAAGCGAGGTGGCATTATGCCGCTCGATGGATTATCCCTGCTCTCGTCTGTGTGCGAAATGCGGCAGCGTGGGCTTGTGGGAGCAAAAATAGAAAAAATTACGCAGCCTGAGCGCGACGAGTTAATACTTTATACGCATTGCGAGCGTGGAAAAATGATGGTGCTTATAAATGCTTCGGCGGAGCATTCGCGCGCTCAGCTCACATACGAGAAGCGCGTCAACCCAATAGAAGCGCCAATGTTCTGCATGCTTTTAAGAAAACGGCTTTGTGGCGGACGAATAGTGTCGCTTGAACAGCCGGATAGCGACAGGGTTGTGATATTGGGCATAGAGGCCCGCAGCGAGTTGGGAGATACGGTGATATACAAGCTCGTTGCCGAGCTGATGGGTCGATATTCAAATATTATCCTTGTTAATGAAAACGGATTTGTTGTGGATTCAATTCGCCATGTTGCGGCAGATATGTCAAGCGTGCGCATAGTGCTGCCAGGCGCGGAGTATGTTGCCCCGCCAAAGCAACAAAAACGCGATCCACTGCATGCAACAAAGGAGGATTATATAAGCGCCCTCCTTCGCAGCGGACGGCCTGACAAGCTGATTTCAAGCGAAATTTACGGTCTTGCTCCGAATGTGGCGTCTTTGCTTATAGAGCGCATAACGGATAAACGCGAGAGCGATGCTCTATCCCAAGCGGAGCGGGAGCAGATAGCCGATATGTTTTCCACATTATATGAAAGCCTCAACCTGGGCAATTTTACTGTTACGCTTGTTCAAAATGATTATGGCGAGCCTATAGCTATATATCCGTTTGAACCGGTTAGCAGGCGCTTTGAGGTAATTTCGAGCGTTGGCGAGGCACTGGACAAGCTGTATAAGGAACGCGATATTCGCATGCGCATAGAAAGAAAGAGCGCGTCTGCGAAGCGAATATTACAGAATAATATAGAGCGCTGCGAGAAAAAGCTTCGCATATATATAGACGCAATGGAAACCGGCGAGGATACAGAGAAGCTTAGAGTATACGGCGAGCTTATAACCGCCAACCTATATGCTTTAAAAGCCGGGGGCGACAGCGCCACGCTGCTCAATTACTATTGCGGGGAGCTTGTGTCAGTGCCGCTAGATCCCAGATTATCTCCATCTGGCAATGCACAGAAGTATTTTAAAAAGTATCAAAAGGCAAAGCTCGCGTGTGAAATGGCAAAAAAGCAATTTGACGATGTTAAGGCGGAGCTTGATTATCTGGAAGGGCAGATGAATAATCTTGGCAACTGCACAACTGACGCGGAGCTTGACGAGCTGCTAGATGAGCTTAGACGCGAAGGTTATATAAAGGCCGGTAAAGGCGCGAAAAAACCGCCAAAGCATGCGCCGTCGCAGCCGCTTCATTATATTTCAAGCGCAGGCGCGAGCATATATGTTGGCAAGAACAATCAGCAAAACGATATGCTTACGCTTAAAACTGCGGATAGCGACGATATGTGGCTGCACACAAAGAACATTCCCGGATCGCATTGCATAATTAAAATGCCTTCTGGAGGCGAACCTGATAAGCAAACGCTTTTTGAAGCGGCAACGCTCGCCGCATATTACAGCAAAGCGCGCGGCGGTGAAAATGTGGCGGTGGATTATACGCTCAGAAAATATGTTAAAAAGCCGTCGGGCGCAAGGCCGGGCATGGTGATATACTCAACCAATAAAACAGCGTATGTTACGCCTGACGAGGCTTTGGTAAAAAGTCTCACGCTAAACTGAATTATTCCCCCGTTCGCGGAATAGAGATAAATTAAACCGCGAACGGGGGATTTTTGATATGTTTAAAAAAGCAATATGCATTATCTGCGCGCTTATGTGTGTGACACTGTGCGGCTGTAGGGCCGATGAAAACCAAGGAAAGCTAACAAATACTGACGCTGCGGAATATTTAGAGCCGTCAGGCGTGGGCTTGCGAAAAACGGTTCTGTATTATCAGGACGCTAATGGCTATATCCTGCCAATTATGAAGCAGATACCGTGGGAGGAGGGCATAGGCAAGGCGGCGCTCAATTATTTAAAGGCGAATGATGCCAATAATGAAAGCGCGGCCATAATGGGTCTTACCGCCGCAGTTCCTGCCGATGTTGAATTTGGCCTTAGAATTAACGATGATATGTGCGCGATTGTTAATATAAATAACGCGCCCGAGTTTGAAGACCCGGCGGCAGAGCGTGCCATGGTGACCGCTATAGTCAACACGCTCGTGGAGTTTCCCACAATACAAACAGTTAAAATAATCGTAAACGGCAAGGAAACTGATAAGCTGCCTGCGGGAATGAGGGTGGACGGCACATTTGAATGCATGAAAATGAATGTTGAAAATGGAGAGCTTGCCACCAGCGGAAGCGCACATTGCATGCAGCTGTATTTTTCAAACGTTTCGGGAAGCTTGAACATTCCTGTTACAAGATATTTAGACGGTATGCCCACATATCATCAGGCAGTTGAGGCGCTTATTGAAGGGCCGCAAATGGATAATCTAATATGCTGCTTCCCTGATGGAACAAAAGTCCTTTCGGCATATATAGAAGATGAGGTTGCTGTTGTTGACCTAAGCGCGGCGTTTACGGCTGTGGAGTACACCGAGGGGCTATTGCAGACGGCGTGCGAAACGCTGTATCTTACGGCGCAGGAGTTTGCAGACGTAGGAGGGCTAAAGCTGCTTGTCGAGGGTGTTCAATACAATATTACGGCGGATTTGCCGCTCTTTGCAAATCAGTTTAGATAATGCTGTATCCTTTGGAGCATATATGCTATAATTCAAAAAGCATATATGTTTCGGAGGTCATAATGAAGCTGATAATCGCGTCTAACAACGCAAATAAGG